>JBELBG010000053.1:3137-7659 GCA_042095435.1 Thiotrichaceae bacterium
GCGGATGTTTATTAACGCCTGAAACCAGTTCAGATAGTTTTTTTCCTGTTAATGCTATTTCTTCCAGCACTTGTAAGGCAGCAATAATACCATCACCTGTTGTTGTTAAACCTAAATTGATAATATGACCCGATGTTTCCCCACCAAGAATTAATTTTTCCTTACGTAAAAGATCCATGACATAACGATCTCCAACAGCAGCACGGAAAAAATTTAGATCAAGTTGTTTGATTGCATGTTCCAATCCAAGATTACTCATTACTGTGCCAACAACAGCACCGTTAAGTTTCTCTCTTTCGAGTTGAGTAATGACATAAATAATATCATCGCCATCTAAAATATTGGCTTCGTTATCAACCATGATAAGGCGATCACCATCTCCATCTAGCGCAATACCTAAATCAGCTCTCGATTCCTTTACTAATTTCTGTAGTGCTTCAGGTGAAGTTGCACCACATTCATCATTAATATTCAAACCATCTGGCGTAGCAGCATGTAAAATAACCTCTGCGCCCAGTTCTTCAAATACTTTCGGTGCAATGTGATAGGTTGCGCCGTTAGCACAATCTATGACGACTCTTATGTCGTTGAAATCGACATTATGTGCAATCTTTGATTTACAAAATTCTATATAGCGTCGAGGCGCATCAGTAATGCGTCGTGCTTTACCGAGGTAACTTGAATAAACCGACTGCATTGGAAGAGCTAATTCATATTCAATTTCATGTTCTATTTCATCTGGTAACTTTGTTCCATCACCTGAAAAAAATTTAATACCATTATCATAGAAAGGATTATGTGATGCGCTGATAACAATGCCTGCCTGCGCTCGTGTATTTTTCGTCAGATAAGCAATACCAGGTGTGGGCATGGGTCCTAGTAAACGAATATCAACACCAGCTGCAGATAAGCCTGCTTCTAACGCAGACTCAAACATGTAACCGGAAATACGTGTATCCTTACCGACCAGTACTGGACCATTACCTTTTTTTGCCAAAACCCGCCCGGCAGCCCAGCCAAGTTTCATAACAAACTCGGGATTGATAACACCTTCGCCAACACTGCCGCGAATACCATCGGTACCAAAATACTTTCTACTCATAGTATTAAATTCTATTTACTTAAGTGATGTAATTTAAGACTAGACTACTCTTGTGTAGATAAAAATAAAACCTGTGAAACGTTATTCTGCCCCACAGGTTTTATGACTTGCTTAAGCGGGTTTTGCTGGAGGCTCGTTAGAGGATGGTGCATCATCTTCTTTTTTTGCTTCAGGTTTTTCTTCTTTCTTAACCGATGAACCACCATCTTCGTCGTTGTCATCCCAACCTGAAGGAGGACGCACATCTTTTCCATCCATAATATCGTCAATTTGAGCTGCATCGATAGTTTCGTACTTCATCAACGCTTCAGCCATCTTATGCAGCTTGTCGATATTTTCATTTAGAATTTTTTCAGCCCGTTCATAGTTACGATCAATAACCGCTTTGATTTCGCCATCAATCGTATGTGCAGTTTCATCAGAAATCGCTTTATGTTGTGTCACGGAATGCCCCAGAAAGACTTCACCATCATCCTCACTGTAGGTTAATGGTCCAAGTTTTTCTGATAGCCCCCATTTGGTAACCATGTTACGTGCTAACTGCGTGGCACGTTCAATATCATTACTTGCGCCGGTCGTCACTTTATCTTTACCAAGCGTTAATTCTTCAGCAATACGACCACCAAACAAACTCGAAAGCATGCTTTCTAACTGTTCTTTGCTTTGACTGTATTTATCTTCTTCAGGTAAATACATGGTGACACCTAAAGCACGACCGCGAGGGATAATCGATACTTTATAAACCGGATCGTGCGATGGCACGAGTCGACCAACAATAGCATGGCCCGCTTCATGATAAGCTGTATTTAATTTCTCATCCTCGTTCATCACCATTGAACGACGTTCTGCACCCATCATGATTTTATCTTTAGCGCGTTCAAAATCTTCCATGTCGACTAATTTCTTATTCGCACGTGCTGCAAATAATGCTGCTTCATTGACAAGATTTGATAAATCCGCACCTGAAAAACCTGGCGTACCTCGAGCAATAACACTGGCTTTCACATCATCGCCCAACGGTACTTTACGCATATGTACTTTAAGAATTTGCTCACGACCACGTATGTCAGGTAATGGCACAACAACCTGACGGTCAAAGCGGCCCGGTCTTAATAAAGCGGGATCAAGAACGTCAGGGCGGTTAGTTGCAGCAATAACAATAATACCTTCATTACCTTCAAAACCATCCATTTCGACTAACAACTGGTTTAGTGTTTGTTCACGTTCATCATGGCCGCCACCTAAACCGGCACCACGATGCCGGCCAACAGCATCGATTTCATCTATAAAGATGATACAAGGGGCGTGTTTCTTCGCTTCTTCAAACATATCTCGAACACGAGAAGCGCCGACACCGACAAACATCTCAACAAAGTCTGAACCGGAAATAGTAAAGAAAGGGACTTTTGCTTCACCAGCAATGGCTTTTGCCAATAAAGTTTTACCTGTACCGGGAGAGCCAACCATTAATACACCTGAAGGAATCTTACCACCGAGTTTCTGGAATTTTCCCGGATCTCTTAAAAATTCGACTAACTCACCGACTTCTTCCTTAGCTTCTTCAACACCAGCAACATCATTAAATGTGATTTTGATCTGATCTTCGCCCATTAAACGTGCGCGACTTTTGCCAAACGACAAAGCACCTCGACCACCGCCACCGCCTTGCATCTGGCGCATAAAATAAATCCACACGCCAAGCAATAGCAGGATTGGAAACCATGAAATTAATGCATGTGCCCAAAAAGAATTGCCATTGGGTTCTTTTCCAAGAATCTCAACGTTGTTATCAAGTAAAGTACCAATTAACGCATCATTACTCGTTTCAGGACTGTATGTTTTAAAGATTTTTTCATTATCGGAATAACGGCCTGTTATTGAATTACCCTCAATTGCGACTTCGGCTATACGACCTGTCTTCACTTCAGCAATAAATTTTGAATAACTGATATTTCCGGACAAAGCCGAATTATCAAAATTCTTAAATACCATCATTAGAACCAGGGCAATAATTACCCACAGAACCAAATTTTTTGCCATATCGTTCAATTCAATAAACCTCTTTTAATTTCTTATAACTAATACTATAACTTATATGACCGGGCTAAAATATAAAATTCCCGTGATTTATCACGCGATGCACCCGGTTTTCGAGTCATTACCTTGGTAAAATGTTCCCGTAATAATTGCCGGTATTCGTTTGTACCAGCACCTTCAAACAGTTTAATCAGCAAATCGCCGCCCGGTTTCAGTACTTTTAGACAAAAATCATGCACTAATTCTGCCATGGCCATACTTCTAGCCTGATCAGTGACTCTGATACCTGTTAAGTTGGGGGCCATATCGGAAATTACAAGATCAACTTTTTGTTCGCCAACCTGTTCTAAAAAGGCTTTTTCCACCTCTTCTTCGGTAAAATCGCCTTGCGTAAATAATACCCCGTTAATGGGATCCATTGGCAATATATCGACAGCAACGACGCGTCCATTCGCACCGATTCGTTCCGCAGCATATTGAGACCAGCTACCCGGCGCGGAGCCTAGATCAACAACACAATAACTAGGCTTGATCAGTCCGTCTTTTTTATCAATTTCCTGAAGTTTGTATACAGCGCGAGAACGATAATGTGATTCTCTCGCCTGTTTAACATAGGGATCTGAATTCTGTTTTTGAACCCATTCTTTACTGGGCTTTTTTTTCGACATGTCTTAAAGCGTTAAAAGCTTTGTTTAGATGTATTTAACCTGAAGAATTTCATACTCAATAATACCGCTAGGCGCATTCACATCAGCAGCGTCACCTTCTTCTTTTCCTATTAAGGCACGTGCAATTGGAGACGTGACAGAAATAAGACCTTGTTCGATGTCTGCTTCTTCTTCACCGACAATTTGATATGTCACTTCGTCATCATTTTCGACATTGAGTAAATCAACAGTAGCGCCAAATACAACCTTGCCTCCAGCTTCCAGCGTAGTTACATCAATGATTTGTGCTTCTGCTAATACTGAATCGATGTGGTTAATACGACCTTCAGTAAAACTTTGTTGTTCACGCGCTGCATGGTATTCCGCATTTTCACTTAAGTCACCGTGCGCTCTGGCTTCAGCTATCGCTTTTGTAATGCGCGGACGTTCAACCGACTTCAGGTGTTTTAATTCAGCTTTTAACTTTTCTGCACCTTTTGTTGTAATTGGTTGGCTCATACGACCACTCCTTTATGTAATTCCTGCAAACTATTCACGCCTGTATTATCTCTTTGTTTGATAGCTTCTATTGTCGCCAACGCACCGGCCATTGTCGTTGTATAAAAAACTTTATGTTGTAGTGCTGTTCTTCGAATTGAATATGAATCAGCAATTGCTTTTTTACCTTCTGTTGTATTGACGATTAAATCGATTTCATCGTTTTTCAACATATCAA
>JBELBG010000054.1:0-7626 GCA_042095435.1 Thiotrichaceae bacterium
CTCTTCCGATCTGTGCAGATTCAAAATACGCCACAAGTATTCCGGCAGTAATGACACCTAAATTTGCAATCACATCGTTCTTCGAAAAAATCCATGTTGCACGCATATGAACTTCACCCTGTTTATGTTTATTTAGTAATACAAGACAAACAACATTAGCGGCTAAAGCGAATAATGAAATAATAATCATTATGGTAGAAATTGGTTCACTACCAAATAAGAAACGTCGAATAACTTCAAATATTATTCCGAACCCAAGTAGCATTTGAAGCATGCCACTCAACATGGCTGAATTCGCTTTAGCCATTGCCGTTTTACCTATGACGTATAATGCCGATGCATATACCATTGCATCCGCTAACATATCGAGTGAATCAGCGAGCAACCCCGTTGACTCAGCATACAAACCAAACGCAAATTCAAATAAAAACATCGCCCCATTAATCACTAATACAATGATTAAGAGATTACGTTGGCTCTTTGGATCTATATCTTCATGACAGTCGCAATTACTCATAGAAAATCACAATCCTATTAATCAAGTCAAGCGATGGCAAAGTCGACTGATATATGCAATTTATTAACAACAAGGTTTATCTCCTTGTTGTATTGGTGGACATTTAACAGAACCATAGGAACAAAACACACAGCAATCACCTGATTGTGGTTTTAATAATGTATGACATGACTCACATTCATAAAAATATTGGCATGAATCCGTAGGCATAAGTTCTTCCTTTTTATGACTACATTCTGGACAAGTGATCATTGATTTTAAAGTTATGTCTGACATGAGTTACTAATCTTTGATTGCAGTTCCTTTCATATTAACGAGTTTAAATATATCTAATTATAATTTTGGAAAAAACTTCCATGTATTTCTACAATACAACTCATACTCTTCTTTAAACTCTTTTTTCATTAGTTCTTCTTCACTTTCGACATTTATAGACCAAATTGGAAACAGGGCTAATGCCCATAAAATATAGATCCAATTATTCAAAAGTATTGCGAAACCAGTATTTAAAAACAAAAGAAAACCTGCATAAAGTGGATGTCTAAAATATTTAAATGCACCCTTTGTTATTAAATGGTTACCTCTCTCTTTAGGAGGCAGAGAGATTACACTCCATAAAACAACAGTGATTCCTAATAGAGATAAAATTAAAAAAACCGAATACCTTATTAAATTATTTGAGAAGATAAACTGTAGACCTACAATATCTTCAAAATAATAAGTTATCAGCAATAAAGTTATTGATATTATTGCCCCTCTTGGACCTGCACCAAATAATCTTTCGTACTTAGTCATAAATTCTTGCCATATTTTTCTAACTTTAATTACTCTCTACTTTAACAGCAAACCATTTATAAAGTGCGGGTATAACCAGTAAGGTTAATATGGTAGATGTCACAATCCCACCCACAACAACCGTCGCCAATGGACGTTGAACTTCACTACCTGTACCCGTTGATAGTAACAGTGGAATCATTGCCAGTACTGTTGTTATTGCTGTCATCAAAACGGGTCTTAATCTAAGACATGCTCCATGGATAGATACTTCATCAATACTCATTCCCTTCTCTAATAATTGGTTAAAGTATGTAACCAGAACAATTCCATTCATTAATGCGATACCAAAGAGTGAAATAAACCCGACAGAGGCCGGTACAGAAAGATTTTGTCCACTTAACCATAAAGCGACCACCCCTCCTACCAGTGCCAACGGAATATTTAAGAAGATCAATGTTGCATTTTTAAACGAATTAAAACTACTGTAAAGCATGATAAATATTAATAGTAACGTAACGGGAATAACGATAGCTAAACGCTTATTTGCTTCCTGTTGCAAACGATACTGCCCGCCCCATGTCACCAGATAACCAGAAGGTAACTCAACACTTTGATCTATTTGTTGTTGCGCCTCTTCAACAAAGGTCACAATATCACGACCGACAACATTGCTTTGTACCGTAATAAAACGTTGATTGTTTTGTCGCGTAATTTGTCTTTGTCCAACCAGTTCTTCAACCAAAGCAACCTGCTCAAGGGGAACCTTTACCCCATCAGGTGTTTCGATCAATATTTGTCTAATATCGTCTTTTGTTGCTCTAGCTTCCGGTGTATATCGAACAAAAATATCGAAACGACGTATCCCTTCAAAGATTTGTCCGGCAGAAACACCACCGACAGCAGCACTGATCACATTTTGTACATCTTCCAAGTTTAACCCGTATCGGGCTATTGCTTGTCTATCTGGACGAATACGAAGTTGAGGCACACCCGATACCTGATCCACTTGAACATCCGCAGCACCTTCTACTTCTTGTATTACCGCTGCTATATCATCGGCCTTTTGTTTTAAAATATTCAGATCATCACCAAATACTTTAATTGCAAGTTCTGCTCTCACACCCTCCAGCAATTCATCAACTGTCATTTTAATTGGTTGAGTCAGGTTAGCTTGAATACCCGGTATGTTTTTAATTTTCTCTCTGATCTGTTCTTCGATAAAAGATTGATCTTTAGGCTTACGCCATTCCGTATTTGGTTTCAGGATGACATACATCTCGGCGGAGTTAGTGGGATCAGCATGTGCGCCCACTTCACCACGACCAATACGAGTAACGACCTTGGTGATTTCAGGAATTTCTTGCAACCGCTTTTCAACCAGCATGGTATTGCGTTTACTTTCGTTTAATGAAATAGACGGTGCCATGGTTAAACGAACGACTATCGTGCCTTCATTTAACTTTGGTGTGAACTCAGCACCCAGTTGAGGAAAGATTGCACCGCCAACAACAATTAATACAAACGCGACTATTAGCGCAATGATTCGGTTATAAACAAAAAAGCGCACCAGTGGAGTATAAATTTTAAGTAACCATTTAACGATGAGGACATGATCCTCATCGTTTTCATTTTCTTTCTGTTTGGGCTTGTTCATGACAAACGAAGCGAGCACAGGTGCGATAAAGATCGCAAATAACAATGACCCTGTCATCGCCAGCGCTATGGTATACGCTAAGGGTCCGAATGTTTTACCTTCAACCCCTTGCAAGGTAAACAAGGGAAGAAACACTATTAGGATAATGATAATCGCAAAGACAATGGGTCGTCCTACTTCACGACAGGCACGCCCTACGATATGTAATACACTTTCTTCGGAATCAGCTTTGCGTAATAGTCGATCAACATTTTCGACCATGACGACACCACCATCGACCATCATGCCGATCGCAATTGCTAAGCCACCAAATGACATCAGGTTTGCCGAAATATCGAGAACGTACATCCCTATCAAAGCAAAGAAGACTGAAAATGGAATTGATATCGCAACGACAAAACTGGGTCGTAGTGCACCCAAAAATAATAGAAGGATAAGAACAACCAACACAACACCTTGAACTAAAGCATCCGTTACAGTTTTAACACATGCCTCGACCAGACTCTTTTGTTCATAATAAGGAACGATGCGAATCCCTTCCGGTAATATTTTATTAATCTCTCCTAATCTTTTTTCTACATCGGCAATCACTGTTGAAGAGTTGGTGCCAAACAGTTTAATCACCATGCCGGCGATCACTTCCTCAACACCATTGCGGGTTTGTAAGCCTCTGCGTATGGCACCACCTGTTTTTATATCCGCCAGATCACCCAAAAAGATAGGACTACCATCAACCGTTTTAATAACGATATTATTTAAATCATCAATCCCTTTGGCCAAGCCAACAGAACGTACTATAAATTCTTCGGAATTCTTTTCGATAAATTGTGCACCGACATTTAGATTGTTTGCACGAATACGTTCGATTACTTCATTTAACGAAACTGAATAACGCAATAAAGCGTCGGGATTTATTTCAACATGAAATTGTTTTTCAAAACCACCAATGCCCAGTATTTCAGTGACACCCGGCACGGGTTGTAAGTTGAATTTGACTATCCAGTCCTGAATTTCGCGTAGTTCTATCAGTGAGTATTGACCTGTTGTATCTTCAAGATAATAAAACAGGATCAAACCCATCCCGGTAGAGATTGGGCCCATCACGGGTTCGCCAAAGCCTTCCGGGATTTGTTCTCTTGCTTCCTGTAAACGTTCGTTAACTAGCTGACGCGCAAAATAAATATCAACATCATCTTCAAAGTAGACATTAACGACTGACAAACCAAAGTTAGAAACAGAGCGAACATTATCAATACCGGGCAGTCCGGTCATTGCCACTTCCACCGGATAGGTGACGTACATTTCGATTTCTTCAGGCGCCAATCCTTCTGTTTCAGTAAAGACTTGCACCAGATTTGGTGACACATCAGGAAAGGCATCAATCGGTAATTGTGTGTAGGCACGATAACCGGCGATCACAACCATGATGGAAAACAACACCATCAATAATCGGTTTTGCAGACTAAAGTCGATTAATTTATCAATCATTGTTATAGCTTCTCTTTCTATTTTTAATTAGTGATCATGATCATCGCCAAACGATGCCTTTTGCATTTGTGCTTTTAATACAAATGCATTTTTAGTCACGTATTGTTCGCCTTCATGTAAGCCATCCAATACTTCAACATGTGTCGTATCACTGCGCCCCAGTTTTACCGGATGTGGCTCAAACCCTTCTTCAGTTTTAATAAAGACAACGGGGTGATTATCGATGGACTCGATGGCTGTTTTTGGAATGACGATGTCACTGGTAAAGTCTGATAAGGTGACAACGACCGAGACGAATAAACCCGGTCGCCATTTTTGATCTTTGTTATCAATAACAATACGAGCCGCCGCACTTCGCGTTTCTTCAGAAACCTTGGGACTGATGTAATCAATAACACTATCAACATCGGGAATCCCATAACCTGAAATAACCCGGACTTGTTGACCTGTTTTTATCTTCTCCAGGTCTTTTTGATAGACCGTTAGATTAACCCAGACATGATCGAGGTTGGCAATAACAAAAGGTCGACTCTCTTCATTCAACAATTCACCCTGAACAACATGTTTATCAGTAATCACACCATCACTAGGTGAACGTATTTCATACAAGGTTAAATCACAATCATCATTACATTGATTGTTAATTTGTTCGATGCCGATAGCGCGTAATTTTTGTTTCGCCAACTTATATTCAATATAGGCATTATCTTTAACTTGTTGTGCTTCCAGAAACTCCTTTTCAGAAGTTAAACCATCTTTCTTTAATTTTTTCTCACGATCATACGTTGTTCTTGCCAATTCATAACGACTCTTGGCAGCTTCTGTTTCTGCTTTTATCTCGGCCAACTCACGACTGGATAAAGTGACTAATAGATCACCTGTCTTCACACTATCGCCCAATGTTTTATAAACTTGCCTAGCAACACCAGAAACACGTGGAACAATATGGGTTACGCGATCCGGATCAAGTGTAATTTCTCCGGGCAAGGTTAGTATCTCTCTTATACTGCCACTTCCTGCTTTATCAAGCTTAATTTCAAACTCGTTGATTTCCTTCTCTGAGAGTTCGAGATGTTCATCATCATGCTCACCATCACCCTGCTCTGCGTGTGCGGGTTCATCATTTGCATGATCATGTTCTTCTTGCGCATAAGTATTAAAGCTAAGTAATAAACCTATACTAATAGTGATACTCCATAAAAATTTCATCTGATTGCCTCCTCAGCAATATAATCAGTGCGATCACCTAACGATGATCCAATCAATCTCTCAATGGCAACGACAACCCGGTGATACTCAGTCACGGCATCAACATATTGTTGTCGTGTTTCAAAGTAGGTGCGTTGTGCGTCTAATAAACTTAATAAATCCAGTTTACCTAAACGGTAAATTTTTGTTGACGCGTTAAATGCCTCTTCAGCCCCAGGTAAGATTTCACTTTTTAGTGTTGTTACTTCCTGGTGGAGGATGTTTAAACGTTGATACGCAATAAGCAGTGCGGAACGTAATCGTGTTTCAGTTACAGTTTGTTCTTTTGATGCGCGACTAAGTCCAACTTCAGATCGTTGCACACCGGTTTGCTTGTTATTAAAAATAAATAACGGGATTGAAATACTGGCAACCGCAGCAACATCATCAGACTCATTGATGTGACGCAAACCCGCACTGACAGAAATATCCGGAATGGTATCTGCTTGAGCGAGGTTAATGGCATTTTGATGGCGACTCACTTCTGTCGCCCATCGTGCAATATCTGGGTTATTGTTAAGTTTGCTAACAATTGAAGCTAACTCCGGCAAAGCAGGTATATTGTAGAAGTCACCCAATACCCTATTGAAGCTAACCTCTGTTCCGCCCCAACCCGACACCAGGTTTTGTTTTGATATGGCCAATTGCCGTTCGGCATTCATTTGACTCAGGCGTGTCTTGGAAAGCTCAACCCTTGCTTTAATCTCTTCAAGCGGGGAAACCTTCCCTGCTTCCACACGTTTCTTTACCGTTAGATAAATCTCATCAGCCAATTCATTTATCTCGGTGGCTATTGTGAGTTTTTCTTGTTGACCTAAAACATCTGCAAAGGAAACTGCAGTTTGTGATAACAAATCAACGCGTTTAACTTCATAATCCCATCGAGCAAGATCACGATCTGTCGATGCAAGCTGTCGACGCTTCATCCGTTTATCACCGAGCTCTATGACTTGGCTCAGTGCAATAGTGGTTTCCGCTGATTTAAAAGCACCGATATCACCAGAGCCCGCAAAATTTTCTAATTCAATTTCGGCTTCCGGATTCGGTAACAACCCTGCTTCGATTTGATCGATTTCTTTAGAACGTATCGTCCATGCATACGTCGCTAATTCCGGATTGTGTTTCAACGTCAGAACAATTGCTTGCTGAAATGAAAGTTCACCCGTGGGTTGAACCATTGGTTGATCAAATTCTTCCGGTGCCATTGTCGGTGGCAATAAGAGTTCATCATCAACAGCCATGACTGTTACATGAATAAAGCATGCAACAGTAAATACATAAGTTTTAAGAACCATAGTTAAATCTCGTAAATCAAAAGACATACCCTCTCAGCACACGCTAAAAGAGATTCATTATTGTTTTAGAACTACCTGATGGTAGTGAGAGATTAAGTTATAGGGGGTTGGTAAGGCGGTGGGCCTTTAATAGAGATATAATCTTGTTTCTGAAACTTCAGGACTTCGTTAATTCGATGATTGGAGGCAAAAGAAATATTTTGCACGAGACCCAAACAGTGACAAGAAAAATGACAGCAATGGTCACAGGAGTCCACGTCACTCTTAGATTCATGTTGAACATCCATCTCTAAAGAATGACCTTCAGCTGTTTCTGCCAACTCATGAGCGTAAGCATGGATCGGCATGATGATCCCGAATAGGGTCATCAACACCAATAATATCTTTGCCATTTGAATTCGCATAACTAGAATATGGACTATTTATCGTTAATATTCAAATCTACTTTACCGATCAGTTTCTATGATAGACCTAATAGTTCCAACTATTTGTGAATTTTAAAGAATGTCCGCTTACGCGGGGAAATAGAGTTTTTATTATTAATCTCTAATGTCCGCATTGGGTCGGTAGCTGCATATTACCATTATAAGTAATTCTTGAAAGCTGACATTAAAATATACCCAATTATGATGATTATTTTCTTATTC
>JBELBG010000055.1:0-7518 GCA_042095435.1 Thiotrichaceae bacterium
TCTATAACAGGCACATTGGATTTTACTCAGGGTGGCGTCTTCGATAATCAGGTTTCAAAAAGTGTTATAGGAATATTATTTGCGCTATATATTTTTGGTATAGGTAAAGCTGCATTGATGCCATTTCATCGTTGGCTGCCGGCAGCAATGGTCGCACCAACGCCAGTGAGTGCTTTATTGCATGCAGTAGCTGTTGTTAAAGCGGGGGTATTTACTGTATTAAAAGTAACTGTGTACATTTTTGGTTTTGATACTCTGGTTGAAACAAATGCGAGTCTTTGGCTTATCTATATTGCCAGTGGCACGATATTAATATCATCGTTAATAGCGATGAAAAAAGATAATCTCAAAGCACGCTTAGCTTACTCTACGATTAGTCAGCTTTCTTATATAGTATTGGGTGCATTGCTAATTAATGAGATTGCTTTTATCGGTAGTAGCATGCATATCGCAATGCATGCATTTGGAAAGATTACGTTGTTTTTTTGTGCCGGTGCGATCATGGTTGCAACTCATAAAACTGAGATCAGTCAAATGCACGGTTTGGGTCGAACGATGCCAATAACAATGGCTGCATTTTTTATTGGTAGCTTGAGTATAATAGGGTTACCTCCAATGGGTGGAATGTGGAGTAAATGGTTTTTGGTATTAGGGACGGTCGAAGCGGGATTATATATTCCGCTCGCAGTATTACTAATCAGTTCACTGTTAAATATTGCCTATCTACTGCCTATCCCGATTCGTGCTTTTTATCCTGCGCAAGATAAAATGAATGAACTTGATGACAATACAGTGGTTAAAGAAGCACCATGGCCTTGTCTTATTGCAATCTCAATAACATCACTGGGATGTATAGCATTATTTTTATTCCCAGAGCCACTTTATCAATTGATAGCATTAATTTTTAATATAAGTTACTAACTATGAATGATGAAAAACAATATTTTTTCGACAAACCGAAAAATATAAAAAAGGTATTACGAGTATTTTATATTTTGTGTGCTGTTCTATTAGCTGTCGATTTATTTTATCATCGCCATGTAATACATAGCTGGGAAAGTCTTTTCGGTTTTTATGGTCTATACGGATTTATAGGCTGTGTCATTCTGGTGTTAGTCGCAAAGGAAATGCGTAAGTGGTTAATGCGCGACGAAAATTATTATGATAAGTAATTTGCCTCCATTTCTGTTCTTTTTTCTTGGTGCATTATTAGTGCCTTTTGTGCGTGGTTATTTCAGGTTAGCATTATTGCTTATTGTGCCCGTCATTAGCGGAATAAATCTATTAGGGGTTGACCATGGAGTTTATTTACAATCGTCATTTTTTAATTATGATTTGATTCCCTATCGTGTTGATAGACTCAGTCTTCTTTTTGGCTATCTGTTTCATCTTGCTGCCTTTATCAGTGTTATATATTCCTTGAATGTACGCGATACAATGCAACATGTTGCGGGATTACTTTATGCGGGTAGTGCGCTTGGTGCAGTATTTTCCGGTGATTTGATTACGCTGTTCATTTTTTGGGAATTAATGGCAATAAGCTCTGTATTTTTAGTTTGGGCAAGACGTACCGAACGTGCAATGAATTCGGGATTCCGTTATTTAATCATTCAAGTCGCTTCAGGCGTTTTATTTCTAGCCGGTGCTGCACTTCATGTTCATGAAACAGGCTCTACTCATTTTGAATTTATTGGACTTAACGGTTTAGCATCCTGGTTAATCTTGCTTGCTTTCGGTATTAAAGCCGCATTTCCACTGGTACATAACTGGTTGACTGATGCCTATGCAGAGGCGACGCCTTCGGGTACTGTTTTTCTTAGTGCCTTTACCACCAAGACTGCCATTTATGTATTAGCAAGAGGTTTTCCAGGGACTGAGATACTGATTTACGTTGGTGCGGCGATGACTTGTTTTCCGATTTTTTATGCTGTTATAGAAAATGATCTGCGTCGTGTTTTGGGATACAGCATGATCAATCAGTTGGGATTTATGGTATGTGGTATTGGCATCGGTACAGCATTGAGTATTAATGGTGCTGTTGCACATGCTTTTACTGATGTGATCTTTAAAGGATTATTATTTATGACTATGGGTGCCGTATTACATATGACGGGACGTATGAATGGTTCAGATTTGGGTGGTCTTTATAAGACCATGCCGAAGACAACAATTCTTTGTATTATCGGGGCTGCATCTATCTCAGCATTTCCCTTATTTAGTGGCTTTGTCAGTAAAGCGATGATTATGGTAGCCGTTTTGGAAGAAGGTTATTCAATAATTTGGTTAATGATGCTGTTTGCCTCAGCCGGTGTTTTTCATCATGCCGGTATCAAAATCCCTTATTTTGCATTCTTTGCACATGACTCAGGTATTCGTGTCAGTGACCCACCAGTAAATATGATGATTGCGATGATGCTAGCAGCAGGACTTTGTATTTTTACCGGGTGTTATCCATGGTTACTTTACAGTTTGTTACCATTTTCAGTTGATTACATACCGTTTGATGCAACACATGTTATCACGCAGCTACAGTTGTTGTTTTATTCTGCTTTGGCATTTACCTGGCTAACACTTAAAGGACTTTATCCACCAGAATTACGGTCAATTAATATTGATATTGAATGGTTTTATAGAAAGCTGTTTCCTCGTTGTTGGAGTTCAATAGTTATTTTTTTTACAAAATTGAATGCATATTTTATTGGTGTAAAAAATTTAATATTCATATTTACTTACAATACTTTACAGCGATTGTATGGACAGAAAAATATGTTATTACGCCAACTGGATACAAGCGCTTTTCTTGTTTTGTCGATTTTATGTTTTGCCGGATGTCTTATGTTTTACTTAATAAAAAACATTTGAGTAGAATATCTAGCTCGAGCATTCCTCATAATTGAGTGGGGCCTATTAATCTAATCGAAATAATTGATAATCAGTTGAATAGCCGAATCTCACTTGCTACGGGTATGAGCTTAATTCTGTTGGTATTTTTATTCTCACTTACATTTTTTCTGATATAAACCAGAAATCATCCCTACTTTTATTTAGGTAGTTTGCGACTTAAAAAAATCCTTTTTTAAGATAATATCTATTTATCATTAGACGCTTTATAGTCTTTACCTAACACGGATGTGTTCTCTTGAATGGAGGCGGTCACGGAAGAACACGCGCTATGGATGGCGCACACTAAATTGCCTCAACTATTTTTTAAAGTGATTAAGCCTGTTTACAGATAGTTTTCTTTGTTAAACCAGTCAACAGCATCTTTCAAGCCTTCCGAACCCGGTCGAAATTCGTAACCTAGTTTTTGTTTTGCTTTTTCACTGCAAAAAAACATTTTCCTTTTTGACATTTTGACACTATCCACTGTTGCCCGCGGTTCTTTTTTTGTAATACTCGCAATATGTTCCATTATCCAGGCAATGGGCAGTACCAGGTTATGTGGTAGTTTAATTGTCGGTGGAGACATATCCTGGCTGAGGCAAATATATTCCAGAATTGACGCCAAAGTCATATTGTCGCCACCAAGTATATAGCGTTCGCCAATTTCGCCTTTTTCCATCGCCAGTAAATGACCATTAGCTACATCATCAACATGGACAATATTTAAACCCGTATCAACATAGGCCGGCATTCTTCCCCTTATAGTATCAAGTACAATTCTGCCAGTAGGTGTCGGTTTAATATCACGTGGACCAACTGGCGTAGACGGGTTAACAATTGTTATGGGGATGGAGCGTTGTTTGATTAATTTTTTTACTTCTTCTTCAGCCAGGTATTTTGAGCGCTTGTAGTGACCGGTCATATTTTCAATCGATGCTGGCGTTGTCTCATTAGCAGAGGAACCATCATCATTTAGCCCCAGTGTTGCAACGCTACTGGTATAAACAATTTTTTCAACGTTAGCTTCAGCTGCTGCAATCATTAGGTTACGTGTTGCATCAACATTGGTTCTGTACATATTTTCCGGATCAGGAATCCACAAGCGATAATCGGCAGCAAGATGATATAAATTATTGCATCCATTGACAGCACGTTTTAATGCATCAATATCATTCAAGTCACCTTCAATAACATCCAGTTCCAGACCGTTAAAGTTTCGTTTGTCTGAGTCAGGACGAACAAGAACGCGTACATCTTGTCCTTTTTTAAGCAATAAATGTACGACGGCAGAACCGACAAAACCATTTGCGCCTGTTACCAGTGTTTTCATAGAGTTTTATTCTTTTTAGAATCTTGCCATATTAAAAAAGCAGGAAGTATCATCATAGTCGATATCATCATTGAAACAAGCCCTACTGTTAATAACAGTCCCATACTGGCTGTGCCGGCATGAGAAGAAAAAGCCAGATTACCAATACTACAAATTGTTGTTAATGAGCTGACAAAAACACCTCGCGTAGAACTTGTCATAAAAATGTTTTTATTTTTTCCTTGTTCCTGGCGGAAACGATCAACAATATGTATGCCGCTGTCTACGCCAATGCCAAGTAACAAAGGCAAGCCGATAATGTTGGCAAAGTTAAGTGGAATATTGAATATCAACATAAAACCGAAAGTGAAAACAGAACCTATTAATATGGTTGCCAATATAATAAGAGCATCTGTTTTTTGTTTAATCAGAAATAGTAATAAGACTGTGATAGCTATTAAGGCATATGTAAACGCAGCTTTGAAAGCAGTCATTACAGCATTACCAGCTTCAATACTGATTACAGGTGAGCCAATAACTGTGTTATCATATGCTTGTTGCTGCTTGACAAAACGAAGCATTGCAGCATTATCATTAAGATCTTCTTTCGGTAATATTTCAATCTTATAATATTTCGAAGTTTTCCAGCGCTGTTTAACTGTGTCTGGAATATCTTCAAGCTCTACTACTTCTGCGTTTAAAGCTGCATTTAATGAATCAATTCTTCCATCAAGATTAAATAACATCTGTGTTTGTAAATATTCAATGTCATTGCTGTTCTTGTTTTTCAGAAGATGATTTAGATGATTATGTAATTTATTAATCTCTTCTTGTAATTCAAGATCGCTATAAGATTCAATTTGAGAACTGAGCTTGTTTGCAGCATCAAATTGTTCATCGTGATTTATATTGATTTTACTTTCATCAATAGAAAGGTCGCCCATAAACAGGTTCATTTCATCGATAATGAAAAGTTTATCTTCCTGTTCCGTCGGCAATAAATCTTCAAGCCAAATAACATCATCAACCAGATCCAGTTCTTTTATAGCATCAATAGCAGTTAATACTTCTTCACGTGTTTGTTTTAATAAAACATTGCTCCATGGTGAAGAATCACTGTCTTGTAATAAATCCCGATAAGTCCGAACTGATTCATTTTCGGGGTCCTGTAAGTTTAATGTATTTGTATCAAAACTAACTTTATAGATCTGGCTTATTAAAATAATTAAGACAACTAAACTAAACAATAATATCTGTTTTGAATATTTGTATGGTAATTGAGCTAATTGGCTAGCGAGTTGAGGATTATTATGAGCAATAGATGATTTTGCTTTATAGGGTTTTAGGCTTATTAAAGCGGGCAATAATGTTAAGGTAAATAATATACTAATAAACATACCGCTGCCGGCAATCCAGCCTAATTCCGCAACGCCATCATAGTCAGTTGGCATGAAAGAATAAAAGCCTATGGCTGTTGTGATGGCACAAAGTATTAGTGAACGTAGCATTAAAGATGTTGCTTGTTGTAGCGGATTTTTATTGCTTAATAAAGTTTGTTCGCGATAGCGAAGTGTCAGGTGTATTGTAAAATCGATACCCAAACCAATATATAAAACAGCAAAGGCAACAGAGATAAGATTTAATTCACCAACAGTAGCCGCAGCAAAGGCTGTTGTCGCAATTAAACCAAATAATAAAGTAATGATAGCGCTCAATACCAGCCGGATAGAGCCCAAGCCTATCATTAAAATAATAGCGACTAGAATAAATGAAGCAATGATCGCTTGAATATTTGCATTAGAAACACTTTTTAATTCTTCATAAGAAAGTGTCGTACCACCGGTTAGCCGAATATTAACGTTGTTATTAATTAACCCTAATGAATCAATAGTTGCTCTTACATGTTTAATGACATCTTCACCGGGTAAAAATTCTTTTTCAGACTCTAGCGTTCTTAATACAATGAATTCTCTATGAACCGTTTTTTCATTTTTATCCGTGCTCATTAACTTTTGCCAGGAGACAAAATAGTCTTTGTCTTCAAAAGCACGGTTGATTTCAATTAGCAGTGGTCTAAGTTCTATGTCTTCACCGTCTTGTTTATATTGCAGTGCATCGCTAAGCATGCTGAATAAACCGCGAAGGTTTTTATCGGCTAATAGCGTTCCCAGAAAAGGTTGTATAGTTGCTAGTTGGTCTGCCAGATCCTGTAATTCATCAGTATCAAGAAATAAAAAAGCAGATTGGCGAAAATAAGGTAATAGATTTGGATAAAAAATATCGCTGATTAATTTGGGGTTATCTTCTAATGCCGCATGAAGTTTTACTGCTGTGTCACTGGCTTGATCTGGTGTATCTGATTCTATAACGATTAATAAATTATCAGTGAACTGGGGAAATTCTTTTTCATATGCGATATCGAGTTTTCGCCACTCCAGGTCTCTTGAAAGCATGTCCGTCGTGTCGGTATTTACACCCAAATGATCTTTTATGTAAAAGACGGAGAAAATAGTAAGCGCAATATAGGCAAAGATTATTGCAAGACAATAGCGCTCTACAAACTGTATAAACTTAATTGAATTTCGCTCAGAAGAGGATGAATGAATGTCATTCATATAATAAGAATCAGTGCTTTAAAAAGTTTAGTTAAACTCTGAAGACGTATTGCTTGTTTGCTTCACGTTCTATATCCGGTGGATAGCTCAAACGTTTATCATCATAATATTGACGACGTTGATCGCCTTCTGATGCAGCATTGTAGGTAACGTACAGAACGCGACGTTTTTCATTAGTGTGGTTAGGTTTGGAGCGATGTGGTGCATAAGAGTCAAAGAAAACAGCATCACCCGGATCTGTTGGTAATGCGACATAGTCCAGACCGTCTTCATCTAGAGGTTTCCACTGTTCACCAATCAGTCCTTCACTGTTGTATCCATTAGCAACTTCCAGGCAGCCATTTTCTTTAGTTGAAGCATCAACGCTGACTAAAGCGGTGATATGTAGTTTGGCATAACGATCCCAGCCTGCCTGTATATCCTGATGTGCTTTAAAGCCGTCAGCACCGGGCATTTTAAAATTAATTTTATCTTTGAATAATAGTGCTTCATCATCAAATAACTGCGATGTGATTTTTTGTATATCGCCTCGCATAAAAAGCTCACTGAATCCTTTATGAAACGGTTCAATGTCTTCAATTCGTGAAATGATTCTTTTACCGGGCTGCAGCTGGCTTTGTTCAAAATACATCATAACGTGTCCCGATTTTTTGGGATAATTTGTCACTTCTTCTGTCCATGCTGTAATTTCTTTCATTTTTTCTTCGTCAT
>JBELBG010000056.1:0-7515 GCA_042095435.1 Thiotrichaceae bacterium
CTATGGAAATATTCGCACTATTATTACAAGCTTTGCTCATCACAAATCGTAATTTTGATTCGGACTGCCATTCTTTGCGACTGTTTTTCATTGCCTGGAATGCCAAAGTTTCATCAGGGAATATTGCAAAACCTGTAGGCCCCCAGGAGCTTTGACCAATGCCTGTTGCACCATCCTCAACCATAGCGTCCAATATGGGTTTAAGTAAAGGCGAGGTGTAACGCCCCCCCTGTGCTTCGGCAAAATAATCACCAACAATATTCTGTATTTGAGTGATCGCCTGCCCGAATCTAACACAATCATTTTCTGTAATAGCGGGTAAAGCTTGCATCAATGTTATGCGACTCAAAGTACCAGCCGCTTCTTCCGTCATAGGTGGTAGAGTATTAAATGCACGCCGCTCTGGCCCTCCGTTAATTCCTTCAGCTTCATCATCAAATATCAATACAATACGCCAATGTTCCGGAAACGTTAGATGACTGATTACAGGTGGCACCTCCGTATTCTCGCCTCTACCACCATCAACGATAAATCCACCGTGCATAAATGTACCAATACCTATTCCTGAGCGGGCACCACGATGTAATATTGCTGCCAGGTGTGCTACTTTTTGTTCTGGTAACTCATACAAGTTTACAATAGCAGAAGCAACAGCAAGCGATAATTGTGTGCCTGATCCCAGACCAGCATGCTCAGGAATGGCGGAATTTATTGTGATTTTTACACCACCATCGATACCGAAATGAGATAGAACTTGCTCGGCATAATTTTCAGCTCTTTTAGATGAAGGCCCAATGATATTTATATCATCAGCATATTCAGCATACAGAGATACTTCTACTTCAGATATGGATAGACCTAAGCTCCCAAATTTTCTACCTAATCCACCGTGCATATCGAGAAACCCCAGGTGCAGACGCGCGGGCGCATCGACACTGACACATCTTAAATTTGCATTTGTTTTAATATCCTTCATTTGACCTTTGAAGATTTAATCTGAGTTGGATTAACGAAAAGCAGAGCATTATACTGTAAGCTATTAATTTGAGATAGTATTTTGATAGTCTTTTATTCTTTCTTAAATAGAATTTGTCCCTAATCAATAGACCAGACTATAATCAAAGACAATTTAGAATTTGGGGAAAATCTGTGGCGGTAAAAATGATTCTCGTTCCTGTTCGTTCAAGTAAACAAGGCACTTCATTAAATGAGGGAAAACTCAAAGAGGAATATATTAAAGTGACCTCTACCCTAGAGATGAACCCTGATGACATGACAAAACTCAAACTGGTTGATGGCGACAAAGTACGTCTAAAAAACGAAATTGGCGAAACTATCGTTAGCTGCATCGCAAAAAAGCCAGAAGAATTACCGGCTGGTACATTATTTCTTCCCTATGGGCCTCCATCGAGTCAACTAATGGATAGTGATACTGCAGGCAGTGGTATGCCACTTTCCAAGCATATGGAAGTAGAAATTGAGAAAATTACGACTTAAACGCATACTATACATCTGAATTACACTGAGGTGAGTTCGAATGAGTGAGAATATAAAGATTGTTAAAGATGCCACATGTACCTTTTGTGGCTGTGTTTGTGACGATATGGAGCTTCATGTCGATATTGAAGAGAAACGTATTATCAAAGCTAAAAAGGCCTGTATTCTAGGTAAAGCCTGGTTTTTAGAACACACAATCGAAGATGCTCCGGCAGCGATGATTGACGGCAAAGAAGTCACCGTTGAAGAAGCCATTGAAGAAGCAGCTCAAACCTTGGTAAAAGCTAAATTTCCAATCACATACGGCCTAAGTGACACAACCAGTGAAGCTCAACGCCAAGCCGTAGCGATTACGGATTACATAAAAGGCAGTATTGATACAACGACATCAGTATGCCATGGCCCTTCTGGCTTGGCATTTCAAGGCATTGGAGAAAGTACCAGTACACTTGGAGAAGTTAAAAACCGAGCGGATTTGGTGATTTATTGGGGTGGTAATCCTGCAGAATCACATCCTCGACATTTTGGTCGTTATGCTGTTACAGCAAAAGGTATGTTTACGCCTGGAGGCAAGAAAGACAGAACCATAGTCATGGTGGATGTTCGTAAAACAAAAAGCTCTCCTGTTGCTGATATATTAATTAAACCTAAATTAGGCAAAGATTTCGAAGTATTGTGGGCACTCAGAGCATTGGTTAAAGGTAAGAAATTATCTAGTAATATCGAAGAAGTAACAGGTGTTCCAATGGAAGCATTAGAAGACTTAGCCGACCGCATGAAAAACTGTCAATTTGGGGTTTTATTCTTTGGTATGGGACTCACCATGACCCGTGGTCGTCATTTCAATTCAGGTGCCCTTCTCGCATTAGCGACTGACTTAAATGAATTTACACACTTTGTTGCTAAACCTGTTCGTGGTCATGGCAATGTAACCGGTGCAGATAACGTAGTTTCATGGCAAACAGGCTACCCATTTGGCGTTAATTTTAGCCGTGGTTATCCACGCTTTAATCCAGGCGAATTTACCACTGTAGACACCTTATCTAACGGTCATGCTGATGCTGCCTTAATTATTGCATCCGATCCTGGTTCTAATTTTCCGAAAAAGGCGATTGACCACCTTAAGAGTATTCCTGTAGTTGCTCTTGATACCAAACGTACCGAAACAACGAAAGATGCACATGTTGCTTTCAAAACATCGACTTATGGTATTAATACTGCTGGTACCGCATACCGAATGGATGATGTTCCTATAACACTGAGACCGGCATTTGAATCACCTTTTCCAGATGATGAATCCATTTTGATAGGTATTAAAAAACGCGTGCAAGAATTAATGCTGGCTAAACATCAGGCAAGTGGAGCAAGCGGCGAAGCAAAAGTCGCTGCAAAAGTACTTTAATTTGGCGCTACTTTAATTTTAATTACGACATATTCGTGATAGATTTATAGAATAATTGTTTTGAATTACTGAGACCATTTACGAGAATTACAAACTAAACTTAA
The DNA here is from genome assembly GCA_042095435.1 of Thiotrichaceae bacterium. Classification (GTDB taxonomy): domain Bacteria; phylum Pseudomonadota; class Gammaproteobacteria; order Eutrophobiales; family Eutrophobiaceae; genus UBA7359. The sequence continues at coordinate 3,004 of JBELBG010000056.1, forward strand.
TAGTTATTATTTAATTTCTATTTTGGTTAGAGAACTTCAATAAACAGTCATCGTAAAATTACTCAAAATATAACTAAAATATTTAGGGGTATTTGATGGCAGCTTCAATGCGCATCATCAATGGCAGGGTTTATGACCCAACCAATGGTATCGATGGCGAAATAAAAGAAATTTGCATCAAAGACGGTACGATCGTCGAGTCAGTTGCTGATGATGCAATAGTCATCGATGCACAAGGTATGGTCATTATGCCTGGCGCAGTAGACATTCATTGTCACATTGCCGGCACCAAAGTAAACGCCTCAAGAAAACTGCAACCTGAAGATCATCGCCATGATGTTCATCCTGGAACACCATTTACACGTTCAGGTACGGGCGGCACTGTTCCGTCAACATTTGCTACTGGTTATCGTTACGCTACTTTAGGATACACAACCGCAATGGAAGCTGCTGCTACACCTATCGGCGCACGTCATACCTTAGAGGAATTTCACGACACACCTGTCATAGATAAAGGCTTTTATGTCTTACTTGCCAACAATATTTTCTTGCAACAGCTACTGCGTGATAAGCGCACAGAAGAATTTGACCAAGCGCTTGCCTGGTGGATAAATGCGACAAAGGCCTACACGGTAAAATTGGTTAACCCAGGCGGCGATGAACCCTGGAAAGGCAAAAAGAATTCAAATGTCGCTGACATAGATGAAAAAAACAATGAAGAATTATCGCCTCGTCAAATTATCGAAGCCTTTATCACTTCAGCTAACAAACAAGGCTTTCCAAAACCACCTCATATTCACTGTAATAATCTGGGGCACAGTGGTAATTACATTACAACACTAGAAACAATGAAAACTGCGGGTGACCAACGTGTTCATCTTGCACATATTCAGTTCCACAGTTACGGTGGCGAATTAGGTAAGAACCCGAATTCAAAAGCAAAAGAAATCATTGAGTATATAAATGAGCATCCCAATATTACCTGTGATGTAGGCCAAGTTATGTTTGGTAAAGCAACCATCATGACGGCGGATGCACCATTAGCTTATGTATTGAAAGGTCATACCAAAGGTAAATGGATAAATGCAGATACCGAGTGTGAAAGTGGTTGCGGCATCGTCCCTTTCAATTATCAAGAACATATTTTCATTCATACTCTTCAATGGGCAATTGGCTTAGAATTATTCCTGATGTCAAAAGATCCCTGGCGCGTTCTCTTGTCGACAGATCATCCTAATGGCGGTTCGTTTATGAGTTATCCGAAACTCATTAAATTATTAATGGATAAAGCATTCAGACGCGAAGAAATGAAACGCGTTAATCAAAGTGCATTAGACCAATGTTCTCTACGAGATTTGGAGCGCGAATATACATTGAATGAAATCGCGATTATTACCCGTGCTGGACCAGCTAAAGTACTGGGCTTGAAAAACAAAGGTCATCTAGGTACCGGAGCAGATGCGGACATTACCATTTATGATGAAATGGAAGATAAGGAAATGATGTTTAATGCGCCACGCTATGTCATTAAGTCTGGTCATACTATTATTGCAAACCATGAATTTGTAACTGACTTTATCGGTAAACAACTACATATCGCTCCAGAATACGACAATAAGATAGAAGAAGTGTTGAAACCTTTCTTCGAAAGTTACTATTCTATTGAATTTTCCAATTATGCTGTTAACGATAGTTACTTGCATGATCATGAAATTATTCCGTGTAAGAAAGTATAAGCATGAAAATGAAGAAAAAAATTAAGGCAACAGAAATAGTCGATACATTTGCCGAAGCATTCAAAATGTATGGCAGCCGAATTATTATCACGGCGGAAACAAAAGAATGGGCAATGGCGGCAGCACAGTCAATAACCGGATTTGCGACTTCAGTTATTGGTTGCAAATGTGAAGCAGGCATAGAAGCAGAGATTTCTGCTGATGAGTCACCTGACTTAAGACCCGGTGTTAGCGTTTTAATGTTTGCCATCGATGCAGAAAGCTTAGGCAAACGTTTAATGGAACGCATAGGCCAATGTGTCATGACCTGCCCTAGCACGGCTTGTTATAACGGATTAAATGAAGGGACGCCTGTCACTGTTGGCGGACAGTTACGCTACTTTGGTGACGGTAATCAAAGCAGTAAAGTCATGGGAGACAATAAATTTTGGCGTATACCCGTTATGGACGGAGAATTCCTCATTGAGGATTCTTTTAAGGTCCAGGAATCTGTCGGTGGCGGAAATATTTTAATTCTCGGTAAAAATCAAAAGGCCACACTCAAGGCAGCCAGTGCCGCAACCAAAGCCATGCGTGCATTGCCTGATATTATCCTGCCTTTTCCGAATGGCGTTGTTCGAAGTGGTAGTAAAGTCGGTTCAAGATATAAATCATTAATCGCTTCGACCAACCATGCATATTGCCCAACACTGCGTGGCGTTGTTAAAAAATCAGAGTTAGACGATGACATTAATAGCGTCCTTGAAATCGTTATTGATGGTTTAAGTCCTGGAGCCGTTGAAGAAGCCATGCGTGTCGGTATGAATGCAGCGGCTAAACCGGGCATCAAACAGATATCTGCAGGTAATTATGGTGGCGATCTTGGTCAATACCATTTGCAATTACATCAAATATTAGGAGCTGCATAATGGCTCTAACACTCAAGTTACACACGCAGCCAGATGTGCCGCTGGAAGCAGACTGCATTAGCCCTGATCGACTTCAATCTTTAAGTCATACAGAAGTTGCTTCTCAAACCGTATTCCATGGTAATCGTCAGGTGCCACTAGGTGAATTCTTTGATTGCTCAGGCGAGTTTGACGGCGAAATTGTTATTGATGGTGACTGTAACAAGATAAAACATATCGGTTCTGTTATGTCATTTGGCAAAATAACGGTTGAAGGTAATGTCGGCGTACATACTGGCGCGGTGATGCGTGGCGGAGAGATTCTTATTAACGGTGATGCCAATGATTGGGTTGGACCTGAAATGTTGGGCGGTAGAATAATTGTTAAAGGTAATGCTGGACATATGGTAGGTAGCGGTTACCGAGGTAGCGCGGTTGGCATGCAAGGCGGCGAAATTATTGTTCACGGTAACGTTAAAAATGAAACCGGTCACGTCATGCGACGCGGTTTAATTGTCGTTGGTGGAGATTCAGGTGATTTTACCGGCGTTAACATGCTTGCAGGTACTATTATTGTCCTGGGTCAAATGGGCATTCGGACAGGCGCTGGAATGAAACGAGGCACTGTTATTAGCCTTCAAAAAGCGGAAATCATCCCGACCTTTAGTCATAGCTGCCAATATCAGCCTTCTTTTATTCGTCATTATTATAGATATTTAAAAACATTGGGGCTCGATATCGATGAAACATTTCTGAATGGAATGTTTGAACGTTGGTGTGGAGATTCAATTGAATTAAATCGAGGAGAGATTCTTTTATACGCAGGAAAATAAACAACATCACCAGAGAATGCCTTTAAAGGCAATGAGGAGACAAAACGATGACGACAATCGTAACTGAAAACTGTAAAAACTGCCGTTTTACTGACTGTGTAACTGTATGCCCGGTCGCTTGCTTCCATTATGACGATGAAATGTTATATATCGATCCAGATACATGTATCGATTGCAGCGCTTGTATTCCGGAATGCCCTGTTCAGGCAATTTTTGAGGGTGATGATATTCCTGAAGATCAAGAACATTGGATTGAAATTAACGCTGAAAAAGCAGCAGCACTGCCGGTTTGTGAAGAGCAAATGGAACCGTTAGCTGGAGCCGAAGAGCGTAAAGCTGAATTAGGTTTTTAACTTAACAATAAAATTAAAATAATATGTCAACATTAGGAACAAATGAGAACCCTTTATTAGTTGCAATAGTGGGTAGTGGTCCAAGTGGTTTCTATGCAGCAGAAGCGCTCATAAAATCCGATATTAAAACAAAAGTAGACATGTTAGAGCGACTTCCCTCTCCTTATGGGCTGGTCAGAAGCGGGGTCGCACCTGACCATCAAAAGTTAAAACAAGTGATTGCGCTTTATCAAAAGACAGCTAGTTCACAGGATTTTAATTTAATTGCTAACGTCAATGTTGGAGAAGATATTTCAGTCGAAGAACTTTGCCATTCTCATCATGCTGTGATTATGACTTCAGGTGCAGAGACAGATAGAAAGTTAGGTGTCCCGGGAGAAGATTTACCCGGAAGTTATACCGCAACGGAATTTGTCGGTTGGTATAACGGTCACCCTGATTATAGAGATCGTCAATTTGATCTTTCTCATGATGTTGCTGTAATTATAGGCCAAGGTAATGTTGCAGCAGACGTAAGTCGTATATTGGCAAAAACAGTTGATGAATTAAGACATACAGACATTGCACAACATGCGCTTGATGTTCTGGCAGAGAGTAAAGTAAAGGAAATTCATGTCATTGGTCGTCGTGGTCCAGCACAAGCCAAATTTACGCCAAAAGAATTACGAGAATTTGGTGAACTCTCGGACTGTAATTCTATCGT
>JBELBG010000057.1:0-7478 GCA_042095435.1 Thiotrichaceae bacterium
CACCAGCACCACCAAACAGTCCAACTTTACCACCCTTAGCAAAAGGGATAATCAAATCGATGACTTTTACGCCAGTTTCTAACAACTCAGTAGATGGACTTAATTCTGTAAATTTTGGTGCATCACGATGAATAACCATGTGTTCGTCTGTTTCGATTGGGCCAACTTCATCGATAGGTTCGCCTAATACATTCATGATACGACCCAGAGTTTTTGTACCGACAGGAATAGAGATTGCTTCGCCAGTATTATTTACTGTCAAACCACGTTGCAAACCATCTGTCGAACCCAGAGCAATCGTTCTGACGATTCCGTCGCCCAACTGTTGTTGAACTTCCAACGTCGTTGCAATGCCTTCACCTTCGACAATTAATGCATCATAAACCTTTGGTATTGCATCGCTGGGAAATTCAACGTCAATAACAGCACCAATAATTTGTACGATCTTTCCAGAACTCATCGTTTTCGTTCCTCGTTTTTATTCTCTAAAATATCTATGTGTAAAAATTCTATATTTCTATACCGCAGCAGCACCGGCAACAATTTCAGAAAGCTCCTGAGTAATCGCCGCTTGTCTTGCTTTGTTATAGATCAGTTGTAATTCATCAATCAAATCACCTGCATTATCAGAAGCACTCTTCATTGCTACCATTCGTGCTGACATTTCACAGGCAATATTTTCAATAACACCTGAGTAGACTTGTGATTCAATATATCTCGTTAGTAGCTGGTCTAATACTTCTTCTGCATCAGGTTCATACAAATAATCCCAATGATGACCATAATCGTCACTCTCGACTGGCTTTCCTGGAATCAGTTGCTCTAAACGAGGCTTTTGTACAATCGAGTTTACAAATTGATTTGAAACAAGGTGTAACTCATCAATGCTGCCTTCTTTAAAGTTGTTCAGCATGATCATGACTGCACCAATTAAGTCATCAAGACTAGGCTCATCACCAATATGCGTTACCTGACCGGCAATCTTGGCACCAATTGAACCAAAAAAACCTGCGCCTTTACTACCAATAACACATAATTCGACTTCTTTACCTTCACCTTCCCATGTACCGAATTGTTTCATTAACAGTCGAAACATGTTTGCATTTAAACCACCACACAAACCACGGTCAGTAGAAACGACAATGACACCAACGCGTTTTACTTCATCACGCTCAACAAGATAAGGATGCTTGTATTCAGGGTTAGCATGGGCTAAGTGGGAAATAACATTACGAATTCTTTCAGCATAAGGTCGAGCTGCATTCATGCGATCTTGAGCTTTACGCATTTTACTGGCAGCCACCATCTCCATAGCTTTGGTGATCTTCTGAGTGTTTTTAACACTCGCGATCTTTGTTCGTATTTCTTTTCCGCCAGCCATTTACCAGGTACCGTTTTCTTTGAATTTAGCGATAGCTTCTTTTAAACCACTTTCAATCTCATCATTATAATTACCTTCAGAACCAATCTTATCCATCAATTCAGATTGTTCGCTCTTCATGTAATCATGTAATGCTTCTTCGAATGCACCGATTTTCTCAAGCTCAACGTCATCCATAAAATCATTTTCAACAGCAAACAGACTAACGCCCATTTCAGCAACATTCAGTGGAGAATATTGTTTCTGCTTCATCAACTCCATAACACGTTGACCGCGTTCAAGCTGATTACGAGTCGCTTCATCAAGATCAGATGCGAACTGTGCAAATGCTGCTAACTCACGATATTGCGCAAGTGCTAGACGAATACCACCGCCAAGTTTTTTAATAATTTTGGTTTGTGCCGAACCACCCACACGAGATACTGACAGACCGGCGTTAATAGCAGGTCGGAAACCAGAGTTAAACAAATCAGATTCCAAGAATATCTGTCCATCAGTAATAGAAATTACGTTGGTTGGTACGAATGCAGATACGTCGCCAGCTTGCGTTTCAATAATAGGTAATGCGGTTAAAGAACCTGTTTTACCTTTTACTTTACCGTCAGTTAGTTTCTCAACATAGTCCGCATTGATACGTGAAGCACGCTCTAATAAACGGGAATGGAGATAGAAAACATCACCAGGATATGCTTCACGACCAGGTGGACGTTTTAACAAGAGTGACATTTGACGATAAGCCCAGGCTTGCTTGGTTAAATCATCATAAATAATAAGTGCGTCTTCACCTTTGTCACGGAAATATTCACCCATTGAACAACCAGAATAAGGTGCAGCATATTGCATTGCCGCTGATTCAGAGGCTGTTGCTGCAACAATAATGGTGTGATCCAATGCACCGTGTTCTTCCAGTTTACGAATTACAACGTTAATGGAAGAGGCTTTTTGACCAATCGCAACGTAGATACATTTAACACCTGTACCTTTTTGATTAATAATCGCATCAATTGCTACTGCAGTTTTACCTGTTTGGCGGTCACCAATAATTAATTCACGCTGACCACGTCCAACTGGCACCATCGAGTCAATAGATTTCAATCCTGTTTGTACAGGCTGGTCAACAGACTTTCTTGCGATTACGCCAGGAGCAATCTTTTCAATTGGCGATGTTTCTGTTGTATTAATGTCGCCCTTACCATCAATTGGATTACCTAGCGCGTCAACAACGCGGCCTAATAAGGCTTCACCAACAGGTACTTCAAGAATACGCTTGGTACACTTGACAACATCACCTTCAGAAATATTTTCGTAACTACCTAAAATTACTGCACCAACAGAATCACGTTCTAGGTTAAGTGCTAAACCGTATGTATTGCCTGGAAACTCAATCATTTCCCCTTGCATTACATCACTTAAGCCGTGAATTCTGGCAACACCGTCAGCAAGACTTACAACCGTACCTTCGGTACGTGCTTCGGTATCAAGATCCAGTTCATTAATCTTCTTTTTGATCAGATCACTAATTTCAGTTGCACTGATAGACATATGTCTTTCCTCTATTTAATAACTATTGCGCAAATACACTATTTAATTCTTTCAAACGACCTCGAAGAGACGCGTCGATCACAGAATCGCCTGCTCGAATGATTACTCCACCAATCAACTCTTTATCTTCTTCCGTATTAACGTCGATTTTCTTACCGAGTCGTTTTGAAATTGATTCAGATATTGAACTCACTTGAGCATCATCCAATGGGTAAGCCGAAATCACATCGACTTCACTAATACCTTCTGCAGCAGCTTTCTTAAGTTCGAAAATATTGAACACTTCATTAGCAAGACCAATACGTTCAGCATCAATCAACAATCGCATAAAGTTTTTACCCGATTGACTAAGCTTATCGCCAGCTATATCAGCTATAAACTGATATAAGTCGTCACTGCTAAGCTTTGGATTATTAATAACACTCGACATGTTTTTATCTGTAATAATCACACTAAGCAGATTTAACATTTCAGACCACTCTGCGAGCTTTCCTTCTTCAACTGCTTGTTCGAAGGCTGCGTTCGCGTAGGGTCTGGCTATGGTTGCTTTTTCTAACATCTATTGAATATCCCGTACTTATAACTGCTGGCTAACTTTAGATAAAACTTCGTTATGAGCAGCTTGGTCAACTTCTCGCATCAAGATTTGTTCAGCACCCGCTATCGCCAAAGTAGCAACTTGATCTCTCAGTTCCTGTCTGGCTTTTTCTTTTTCCTGTTCGATTTCGCTTAAAGCACTTTCTTTGATGCGATCTGCTTCTGCTTTCGCATCATCTTTAGCTTCTTCAACGATTTCGTCATGACGCTTTTGTGCTGTTGCGATAATACTGGCCGCCTGCTCTTTACCTTTCTCTATCTCAGCAGAAGATTTTTCCTGTGCTTCAGCAAAGTCTTTTTGACCTTGTTCTGCAGCAGCAAGACCTTCAGTTATGCGAGATTCACGTTCTTCCATTTGTTTTAGCAACATTGGCCAAACAAACTTCATTGTGAACCAAACAAAGATAGCAAATGTGACAAGCTGACCTATTAAGGTTGCATTAAAATTCACTTAAATCACCTATTTATCTGGATGACTATATAAAGCCAATTAATCGAACTAGCCCGCATTAAGCGTAGCAACAAAAGGACTAGCAAGGGTGAACCACATGCCAATACCGATACCGATCATGGTTACCGCGTCAACAAGACCAGCAACAAGAAACATCTTACCTTGAAGCATTGGAGCTAATTCAGGTTGACGCGCAGCGCCTTCCAAGAATTTACCGCCCAATAGACCAAAGCCGATTGCTGTACCGAATGCGCCCATACCAAGAACGATTAAGACACCCAATGATGTAAATGCCAAAATAGTTTCCATCTTTACTCCTCCAAAGGATTTTATTTACTTAACTTAAAATTAAAAATTAATGATGCTCATGTGCCATTGCTAAGTAAACAATGGTTAACATCATGAAAACAAACGCTTGTAACAATACTATTAATATATGGAAAACTTCCCAAATAAACTGTAATGCGCCACCTAAGAATGTACCAATAAAAAATGGTAATGAAGCACCTAACAAGGTAGCAATTAATAAGAAAATCAGTTCGCCCGCATAAAGGTTACCGAATAATCGAAGAGCGAGTGAAACAGGCTTCGCTAATAAAGCTATAAATTCCAATAAGAAATTAGCCGGAATCAAGATAATTTGAACAGCCAGGTTTTTTGATGAAAAGGGCTGTAAGGTTAACTCCGCTATAAAGCCACCAAAACCCTTCATTTTAAGGCTGTAATAGATAATAAGTATAAAGACGCCAATAGACATTCCGAAGGTAATATTAGGATCGGTCGTCGGTACGACTTTGAAATAAAGGTGAGAATCACCTGCTAGGAACTGCGCCATTAAAGGTAACAAATCAACAGGCACAAGATCCATTGTATTCATTAACGTAATCCAGACAAAAATTGTTAATGCCAAAGGACCAATTAAAGGATTCTTAACAGACATAATATCGTTAACATTTTTATTAACGAAATCGACAATCATCTCTACAAGATTGACAAAACCGGAAGGGGTACCACTCTCAGCTTTTTTGGCTACTCGATAGAATAAAAAACAAAAAAGCATACCAAGAAATATAGACCAACCCATACTATCGACGTTGAGAGACCAAAAACCCATATCCATTGCTTCTTGTGGACTATGAGCCAATGTCCAGGTTGCTTCTTCTAATACTTCGCCACCAGCTCTTTCATAGCCTTCAGGTAATTTGCCTAAAACCAGATTCTGTAAATGATGCTGGAGGTATGAATTAGAAGTCAGTTCTGTTCCGCTAGCCATTTCTTATGTTTAATCTCAATATTTATTTATTCATTAAAACTGCCAGTCCAGTCAGGTTTATAAGTAAAACCAGACCATAACTGACAAACATTAATCCAATATTTATCTCTGCAACCATAATAATTGCGGCCGCAAATACTATTATTGTTGAAACAATCTTTATCGCCTCGCCCACAAAAAACCAGGCTAAGGTTTTATTACCACTTGAATCTGCTGCCGGTGTCCGTAATGAAAACCATGCAAATATCGCGTTTGGAAATATAAACGCCACACCACCCAAAATCACTGAGTATGCAAATTCATGACTGGTAAAGACAAAAAAAAGAAACGCACATAGCAAGACTATGACCGCTTCAATAAACAACATCTTATAGGCAGTTGAGCGTTTTATTATTGTATCTTCGGTAACCGCCAAAGGCTCAACCCCAAAAATCGCGCTATATTCTAATGGCAAAATTCGAGAGTACCAGCAAAATATTGCTGTTTTTCAATATATCTCCCTCCCGAACAAGGACGGCAAGTATAAAGACCTCCCTGATAATGATCAATCGTTGCACTGCACAATTTTTTTAAAATTACAGAAATATTTGATTAATACGATAAGTAATTTTAAGAACTTGATGAGATAGCTATTTAATATGCTTTAATAATCCATCCAGTTCATCTAATGAGTTGTAACTAATCTCGACTTTCCCTTTGCCATTAGCTTGATGATTGATTGAGACTCGCGCGCCTAACCGCTCTGAAATATCATTTTCCAAGCTACTAATATTAGGATCTTTAGATTTTCTGACCGGTTTAGACTTTTTATTCTTATTACTTAGTTGTTGTACCAGACTCTCTGTTGCTCTAACCGATAATCCCTGCGTCACTACCTTTGTCGCTATTTCAAACTGTTCAGCTTTAGCCAAGCTTAATAGTGCTCTGGCATGCCCCATATTTAATTTAGACGCTTCAACCATTTTTTTTACACTATCGTTCAGCTCTAATAACCTTAATAAGTTAGAAACAGCAGAGCGTGATCGGCCGACAGCTTCGGCCGCCTCATCATGCGTCATGTCGAATTCATTAATGAGTCTTTCGAGTGCATTCGCTTCTTCTAAAGGATTTAAATCCTGTCGTTGAATATTTTCAATAAGCGCCAGACACATGGCTGTCTGGTCCGACACATCTTTAATAATGACAGGAATTTCATGTAAACCGGCAACCTGAGCCGCACGCCAGCGGCGTTCGCCAGCAACAATTTCATAGCTCTTTTTATCTGAGAGAAGACGGACAACAATTGGCTGAATCAGCCCCTGTGCGCGAATAGAATCCGCTAATTCATTTAATGCTTCTTCATCAAAGTTTCGTCTCGGCTGATATTGCCCACGTTGAATCAGATCGACATCAAGAGTTTGTAAGGAATCTCCACTGGACGGTTTTGAATTGTCTTCGCGTGACGAACCTAATAAAGCATCAAGTCCTTTTCCTAGTCCGCGTTTTTTTGCTGCTGCCATATTTAATTATTCTAATGCTTATTTAAAGTAAAACTAAGCGGCCATACCTTCACGACGTAACATCTCACCCGCCAAAGCCAAATACGCAACGGCACCGCTGGACGTTTTATCATAAGTCAGCGCTGCCAGACCATGACTTGGTGCTTCTGCCAGCCGAACATTACGAGGAATAATGGTGCGATAAACTTTCTCGCCAAAATGATCCATCAATTGTGCAGACACTTGCGTCGCCAGATTATTACGCGGGTCATACATCGTTCGTAATAAACCTTCGATTTCAAGTTTCGGATTTAAATACTTACGTATCTTTTCAATTGTTTCTAACAAGGCGCTCAATCCTTCCAAAGCGTAATACTCACATTGCATCGGAATCATCACAGAATCTGCCGCGACCAGAGAATTCACCGTCAACATATTCAAAGAAGGCGGACAATCAATAAAGATAAAATCGTAATTATCAGCAACAGATTCAAGCGCTGTACGTAAACGCACTTCACGTGCCATTTCGTCTAATAAAGCCACTTCAGCGCCAGTAAGATCCGCATTGGTTGGAATAAGGTCATAACCTCCTTCAGGAGAAGCAACAATCACTTCTTCAGCCGTTTTGTCATCCATCAACAATTCATAACTGGAGTTTTCCAATTCAGCCTTGTTTACACCACTGCCCATCGTGGCATTTCACTGAGGATCGAGATCAACCAGCAATACGCGACGTTTAGCTGCCGCCAGTGAAGC
>JBELBG010000058.1:0-7350 GCA_042095435.1 Thiotrichaceae bacterium
AACCGCATCCATAAAAACTATTTCATCTATTCCGTTGAGATTAATCGGCAATGATATTCCTGAATTAGTGGAAATTAGAGGCGAAGTTTTTATGACTCATAAAAGCTTTGAAGAATTGAATAACAAGCAAAGAGAAAAAGGCGGTAAGTTATTTGCTAATCCTCGAAATGCCGCAGCAGGCTCATTAAGGCAACTTGATGCAAAAATAACTTCTCAGCGGACACTGTCTTTCTTTGCTTATGGGATTGGCGAATACAACGGTAATATTGAGTTTAAAACTCATACAGAAATATTAAATCAACTTAAATTATGGGGTGCGCCTGTTTCTCCTGAAACAAAAGAGATGAAAGATATAAGCGCGTGTTTGAATTATTATGAAGATATTGCAAATCGACGTAATGATTTAGCATATGAAATAGATGGTGTTGTTTTTAAAGTAAACAACCTTTTGCAGCAGCAAGCACTAGGCTTTGTTTCCCGTTCACCACGTTGGGCTATTGCTTATAAATTCCCGCCAATAGAAGAAATCACAAAAGTACTGGATATAGAAGTACAGGTTGGCCGGACAGGCGCTATTACACCGGTCGCAAGGCTCGAGCCTATCTTTGTAGGTGGCGTGACTGTTACAAATGCAACATTACATAACCTTGATGAAATAAAGCGAAAGGATGTCAGGGTCGGAGATTGGGTTTATATAAGACGGGCAGGGGATGTTATTCCTGAAGTTGTCCGTGTTATTAAAGAAAAACGAGAAAACGCTACAGAGTTCTTGATGCCTGAGTCCTGTCCTGTCTGTGGTTCTGCTGTTGAACGTCAGGAAGGCGAGGCCGTATTCCGTTGCATGGGGGGGATTTCATGTTCTGCGCAAAATATACAAGCGATTATTCACTTTGTCTCTCGTAAAGCAATGAATATTGATGGACTTGGTGAAAAAGTGATCATTCAACTTACTGAAGAAAAACTAATCAAGACTGTTGATGAATTATATAGCTTAACGCATGAACAGCTTTCAAGTTTGGAAAGAATGGGGGATAAATCTGCCAGTAATTTACTTGAAGCGTTGAAAAAGAGTAAGAAGACAACATTGGAACGATTTATATATGCGTTAGGTATACGTGAAGTAGGTGAAGCAACGGCGCGTTCATTAGCACAATATTTTAAAGAATTTGAAAAAATAGAAACGGCGTCTACAGAAGAGCTTGAAGAAATTTCCGATATTGGCCCTGTCGTTGCCCAAAATATTTATTCTTTTTTTCTACAACAACATAACCAGGAGGTTATAAAAAAACTAATACAACATGTGCATTGGGATAAAGTTGAAAATAATACTATTGAAAGTTTAAAAGGACAGACATTTGTTATTACCGGAACACTATCGAGCATGGGCCGCGATGAAGCAAAACAAAAGTTAATGGCATTAGGTGCGAAAGTAAGTGGTAGCGTTTCTAAAAAAACGAACTATGTTGTTTATGGGGAATCAGCGGGAAGTAAATATGAAAAAGCAATGCAGATTGGTGTGGAAACATTAAATGAACAGCAATTTTTAAAACTGATTGAATAAAAAACTATTTATCAAGATCAGTAACAACCTGATTGCGGCCGTTTTCCTTGGCTTTATAAAGCAATTCATCCGCTCTTTCTATTAACCTTAATTTAGTATCATCTTCTTTTAATTCTGATACCCCTATTGAAACAGACACATTGAGACTAATGTTGTCATGCTCGAACTTCATGTCTTCAATACTTTTTCTCATGCGTTCTGCGAGTAGTTTCGCACCAGAAATTTGTGTGTTTCTTAATAAAATAACAAATTCTTCTCCACCATAACGAAAGATAATGTCACTGCTACGCATACAGCTCTTGATACAATCAGAAAAACTTCTTAACACAGCATCACCAACAAGATGACCATAGTTATCATTGAACTGTTTAAATTTATCAATATCGAGCATCATTAAAGAAAAGATATGATCATGTCGTTTAGCCAGATCAACTTCTTGCTCTATTGATTTGTCAAATGCAGCACGATTATTTAATCCTGTTAATGGATCGATATAAGCTTTTTCTACTACCTGTTTATAGAGCAGTGCATTTCTTAAAGGGTAAATTAATGCTGAAATCAGGTTTTCTATTTTGTGTATTTCAACTTCAACGAATTTATTGTTTCGAGATATCGTTATCTCACCCATTTTTTTCCCAAATAAAACCAGACCATAAGTCGAGAGATGTCGGCCAGCTTTGCCGACATCAAGCTTGATGCTTTCTTCCTGGTTTTCATAACTTAGGTGTTCATGAGGAACAACAGCTGATAACTCATCATCAAACAGCTCTATCAGTTTTTCCAGTTCCAGAGTACTCTGTAATACCCCCATAACATGGATGGACATATTCGTTACATCTGTCATGTTTTCTGGATAGGAAACCATCAAGCGAGAACTTTGTACGCCCGGAGAATCGCTGATGTCTGTAATATCTGCCATAGGTTCTGTTAAATTCGTCATGTCTATTAATGTTGTAGTTGAACTAATTGCATAAAATGCAAATAAGATGCCATTCAGACACTAAAATAATATTTATATAATTCAAGTATATAAATAGAACTATTTTTCTTAAATATCAAGAGCGTTTATTAACTCATTGTTATTTATGCCGCTTCATCTCCGTTTTTTGACTCAGTGAACCCAATAATTGTGTTTTTCGCGTTATCTGAAGTATCGGCTACAGGGTAGTCAACCGTATAATGAAGCCCTCGACTTTCTTTTCTTTTTAAAGCTGATTCAACAATCAACTCGGCCACAAGCAATAAATTTCTAAGTTCCAGTAAATCCTTGCTGATTCTAAAATTTCCATAATAATCAGTCACTTCCTCTTTAAGAAGTTTAATCCTGTGTTGTGCGCGCTGCAGTCGTTTAGTCGTTCTGACAATGCCGACGTAATCCCACATAAAACGTCTGATTTCATCCCAGTTGTGACTGACAACAACTTCTTCATCGGAGTCAGTCACCCGGCTTTCATCCCATTCCGGCAATTTAGCTGGCATCTTAGTAGCGGCTAAAGATCGCCGTATATCTTTGTAAGCGGCATGGGCATAGACAATACATTCTAATAATGAATTACTTGCCATTCTATTTGCGCCATGTAATCCAGAACAACTGACTTCACCTATAGCATATAAACCAGGTAGATCTGTTTGACCATTTTGATCAATCATCACGCCGCCACAGGTATAATGAGCGGCAGGAACAACGGGGATAGGCTCCAATGCCATATCAATACCTAATTTGAGACAACGTTTATTAATAGTAGGGAAGTGTTGTTCAATAAACTCTTTGGTTTTATGTGTGAAATCCAGATAAACACAATCATGCCCCAAACGCTTCATTTCATAGTCTATAGCTCTGGCAACAACATCTCTTGGCGCTAATTCACCTCTTTTGTCATAGCGGTGCATAAAACGCTCACCATTAGGCAGTATTAATGCTGCGCCTTCGCCGCGTAACGCTTCAGATATCAAAAACGACTTTGCCATTGGGTGATACAGACAGGTTGGATGAAACTGGACGAACTCCATATTAGCTACCCTACAACCTGCCCGTGCTGCCATAGCAATGCCATCGCCTGTGCAGGCATCCGGGTTACTGGTATATAAATAAGCTTTACCAGCGCCACCAGTAGCCAAAATAACATTTCTGGTTCTAAATACATTGACTTTATTATTAACCAAATCAAGGACGTAAGAACCCAAACAACGATTTTCCGGTTTTTTTAACTTTTTAGCTGCTATTAAATCGACTGCAATATGATGCTCAAACAAATCTATGTTTGGATGAGCTCTGACTTTGCTTTCCAATGTCGTTTCTATTTCTTTTCCTGTCGCATCAGCAGCATGAATAATACGCCGATGACTATGCCCCCCTTCTTTATGCAAGTGAAAAGAAGCGTTTTTGCCTTTTCCCTTGTCTGTTCGTGTAAAGTCGACACCTTGTTCAACTAACCAGTCAATGCTTTTATGCGCTCGCTCTACAACAAAGCGAACGACTTCCTGATTACAAAGTCCGCCACCTGCTAATAAGGTATCTTCTACGTGAGATTCAATTGAATCATGCTCATCCAATACTGCTGACATGCCTCCTTGAGCGTAGTAAGTTGCGCCTTCCGCTAACGCATTCTTTGATAAAACAGCGACTTTAGCGTAATCAGCTAATTTTAAGGCGAGACTCAGCCCGGCAGCACCACTGCCGATAATTAATACATCATGTTGTTGTTGGTCATGCATCAAGCTTAAGGTAATATAGCGTTTTTTTATCTAAGTCTTTGATTGTAGAGATAGTAACTAGTTTATCATTATTCTGCATGCAAATCTTTAAATGAGTTTAACCACTAAACGATAGTAATAATAGCACAAGGGGAAGGGCCAAATGGCCGAAAAAGTAACAGATAAAGAGCTGATAGACCGCGTCAAGAATGGTGACAAGGCGGCATACGATCTGCTTGTGCTTAAGTATCAGCAAAGAATTGTTAATCTGGTTTCTCGCTTTGTCAGGAACCAAAGTGATGCTTTGGATGTCACACAAGAAGCGTTTATAAAAGCATACAGAGCGCTACCAAATTTTCGTGGTGAAAGTGCATTTTATACGTGGTTGTACCGAATTGCTGTCAACACAGCAAAGAACCACTTAGCAGTGCAATCACGCAGACCATCAGGTAGCGGCTATGATGTGTCTGAAATTGAACAAATTGAAGGTGCTGATGCTCTAAAAGAACAGGCGACACCGGAAAATTTAGTATTGAAAGATGAGTTACAAGCGACAGTATTAAAGGCTATTGAAGATTTACCGGAAGACTTGAAAACAGCAATCATGCTTCGGGAAATTGAAGGGCTGAGTTATGAAGAAATTGCAAGTGTGATGGAATGTCCTATCGGAACGGTACGTTCCAGGATATTTCGTGCGCGTGAAGCAATAGAGAATGAAATGAAACCATTGTTGGAAAACTAGAAAATAGGCTAAACATTATGAACGAATCAAATAAAGAACAGCTTTCTGCATATATTGATGGAGAACATGAAACTGATAATGTGCTCGACAAGCTCATTCATGATGAAGAAATGAAGCAAACCTGGTCACGTTATCATTTAATCGGTGATTGCCTACGCGACAACATGCCGGAACAAATATCCAACCGGGTTTCACAAAATGTTAGTCAGGCACTCCAAAACGAACCAACTGTTCTTGCACCAACAAAGAAACTATTTGATTTTAAACCGTTTGCAGGTTTTGCCATTGCTGCTTCAGTCGCCATGGTTGCGGTATTTACTATTCAAACGGATAATGACGTTATATCTCCATCAGCTAATACCCCAACTATAGCCACTATTACGCCTGCACAAACGGAAACATTTAGTTTTTCACAACCTCAAGCTTTACCTGCCGCTGTAACCCATTCAGACACACCAGAGTCTGTTGCAAATGAGCGGCTAAATAATTACTTATTAAATCACAATGAATATCGTAGTAATGCGGGAATGAACGGTATAATGCCTTATGTCAGAATGGTTACGATAGAAACGCAGGAATAATATAATAATTATAAAAAACTTTTAGGAATAAACTTAAAATTGAAACCTTTCTTACTCCTCAATGCTTTTCTTTTTGGCTGCCTTAGCTTTGCCCAGGCAGAAACCAGCAAGCCAGAACCACAGATGTTACTTGACGAAATGTCCAGAGCTAGCCGGCAGTTAAATTATGATGGTGTTTTTATTTACAATCGCAATTCAAAAATGGAAACAATGAGGGTTATTCATAAAGCCGGCGAAGATGGTTCTTACGAAAAGTTAACTTCGTTAACAGGTAGTGCAAGAGAAGTGATCCGAGACAAAGAGCAGGTTAAGTGTTTTTTTCCGGATGACAAAAAAGTCGTTGTCGATAAAAGCCGTATGGGTCAATTGGTGTCAAGTTATTTGCCAACCCCAGTCAAAACGATTTCTGATTATTACCATTTTGAATTAATCGGAGAAGATCGTGTCGCCGGAATGGATGCATGGGTCGTTAACATCAGACCTAATGATAAATTTCGTTATGGCTATCAATTATGGATAGAAAAACAATCGCGTTTATTACTGAAGTCAAATTTAAAAAACCAATTAGGCATGACACTCGAACAGATTATGTTTACGCAATTACAGATCGGTAATGAAATTGATGATGCTTTACTGGAGCCATCGGTTTCTGGAGAGGGTTTCACTTGGGTTAACAATTCCAAGAAAGAAAAGCTTGAACAAGACAATAAAAATTCATGGAAAGTTACTTCGATGCCGGATGGCTTTACTATGAGTGACCAAGAAAAAGAAATAATGGTAATGAGTCAAATGCCCATAGATCATTTTGTTTATTCAGATGGCTTAGCCATGGTTTCAGTTTACATCGAAAAGCTTAAACAACAGGATAATTTAAAATCAGGACTATCCAGTTTCGGTGGTGTTAACACTTATTCAACGCAGGTGAATGGCTATCAAATAACAGCTGTAGGGGAAGTACCTAAAGCAACTGTTCAGCTAATGGCTAACTCAGTTAAATCATTTCATTAAATCATCATTCTACTGTCTTATAAAAGCAGTAATAAGTAACGGAACGAATCAAAATGCATCAAAAAATAATAAAAGCGGTCATTATATTAATCACATTATTTATCCAGATAAATATTGTTCAGGCACGTAATTTACCGGACTTTACCGGTTTAGTAGAAAAAAATGCAGCTGCTGTTGTTAATATCAGTACAACCTTGAAGAAACCTGAAGCAGGAGGCATGCCTCCGAACTTCAATATTCCTGAAAACAGTCCGTTCCACGATTTTTTCAAAAAATATTTTGATGAAATGCCCAAAGATTTTAATGGCGCTCCTTCGCAAGAAAATTCATCTCTAGGTTCTGGCTTTATTGTTTCAAAAGATGGTTACGTTATTACTAACAATCATGTTGTTAGCGAAGCAGATGAAATAGTCGTTAGGCTTAATGATAGACGTGAATTTGTCGCTGAATTAGTCGGCACGGATAAAAGTAGCGATATCGCTGTTTTAAAAATTGATGCGGCAGATTTGCCAGTACTAAAACTCGGCGACTCTTCAAAAGTAACGGTAGGCGAGTGGGTATTAGCAATCGGTTCGCCATTTGGCTTTGACTATTCAGTAACAGCCGGCATTATCAGTGCGATAGGACGAAGCTTACCAAATGAAAATTATGTGCCGTTTATTCAAACGGATGTTGCTATAAACCCAGGTAACTCAGGTGGTCCGTTGTTTAATCTTGATGGTGAAGTTATTGGTGTTAATTCGCAAATATACAGCAGAACAGGC
>JBELBG010000059.1:0-7344 GCA_042095435.1 Thiotrichaceae bacterium
AGTAAGCGCGATAATTATTGCATGCTGCTGTCTAAAAAATAACTTGTCAGTATGCTCAGGTTTTTCATTATTTTCTTTTTGTTTTTTCCACACTCAGGTTTTGCAGAAATGAATGAATCTGATAGTCGAAAATTTTATCTACATTTTGATAATAATGAGTTAGCCGACTTTAAATGGGGGGGATTTCCTCTCCTGTCTTAAAACGGTTAAGTTTCCAAACGACCTCGGGCCTCGTAGTCTCAACATGAGGGTTGCCAGACTTGTTATAACGACGATAGATAAACATCCCTGGGTATTTTCTATTAAGGAAGATGAATCATCAGTAACACTTGAGTCGATTACCATTGATACGCATAAATACTATACGCTTAAAGAAAAACGGCGCTTATTTTTAAGAGTTGTTGCTAACTGTTATATAAGCCCAAGCCAGACTATAAACTGATAAAAAACCACATATCCATCGTTCGTCGTAGAGAATAAAACCGGGGCGGATCATTTTCTTCGCAAACAAGATAGATTTTAACGGCAATATCAATCTCCGGGTTACCAACAACATGATCAATTTCTAATGCTTCCCCGCCTTTTTTCAGGCATCGCGTTGCGACTTTTTCCTGAACTTTTGCCCTGACATTTCGAATATGACTGATATCAGCAGAATTATTACAAAGACGAATACCATCACAAGATCCAACAATCCATTGTTCAATATCTCCAACAGCCAATAACTTCAAACCCTGTAATAACGCTTCATAAACTGATCCTTTTTTCGGAACAATAAGACCTTCATCAGCAGAGACAGGAATGGAAAGAGTGAATACCAGTAATAACAAAATAAATTGAATGTGCTTTCTCATGCTCTGGATAAAGCACGTAATGTGCCACCTTATAAAACACGGTTTTCTTTCGACTCTATTGCAGATTTACTTTTAATATAGGTAAAAATAAAGGCGCTTGAACTATCTCCATTCCAAGCGCCTTTATAATTTAAGATCTTATTTTAAAGCAGTGTCATGGTATCCAGTACTGCTTCAAAATAACTACTACCGTAAGACTCATATTCTTCTTCTTCCATAACAGCAGTATGACCAACAGAATAAGATGATTTTAATAATCCCAGTCCATCTTTACCGCCATCTGCCATCAGTAAGGTCATTGACGATCTGTTTTTTCCTATGACCTGATCATAAGGCCCCCATAACTTTGGCCCTGTGAACGCCGCACCTGACAGGACATCAACAACTGTTGAACCTTTACCCGCGGCAAAACCGAGCGCCTCGAAATTTTCACCTTCAAAAAAGTAAAACGTCTTACCGTTTTCAAAGGTATGTTTATACATATTAATAAAGCTACCGACATAGGATGGCGGCATCGTTATTTTTCGAGTACTCACTCGTTTTTTAACGCCTAATTCCTTGGTCTTGGCCGCAATCTTGAGAATGGACTCTGATTCTCCGTATGGTTTGGTAATAAAACGATCGGCGCCTTCTTTAGTGTAAGCACGATCATGGCGGCTACGTTCGCCCGTTACTTCGATATCTGCAAGATCATCAACATCAGCCTCGGTTGTTGTATCGCCCGCAAATACAACAAACGCAATACTTGATAGCAATAAGGCTACAGCTGAAATTAAAATTAATGGGAGGGTTTTCTTTAAGAAACGTTCTGGTCCAGATGAACCGATATTTACTGCTTTATGTTTAATATTTTCTTTATGCTGCATAGAAAATTTCTTATTTTTCAACATATTAAAACCCTCTGCTCCAGAGATCATGTAAATACTCATACTATAAAAATTAGAATATATTCTACGCTAATTATTGTAAATAAAATATTAGTTAGAAGCTTATTCTAATTAGTTCCATTTAGCTTTTATCGAACCTTTTCAGTTTTAACTTTAGCAGTTTATGACTGAAACGATCATGAAGTCGAAAAAAAGCTCAAAATAAGGAAAATTTAAATCCTAGCAGAGATAAAACGCTCCATTAATATACTCAAGTACCGTATATCCTGTACTTACATAATTCACTTTTATTATTTTGTTCTTCTTTTTTTTCTGACACGGTTTACAGCAGCGGCAATCGCCTCCTTCTTTTTCTTCAATTCATCATCCTTATTATTTACTATTTTTCCCTGTCGCCGTTTCAGCTTTTCTTCTTCCTGTGTTGCCTTTCGAGCCAGCTTATTCAGATAACGCTTTTTATTTTTCTCAGCTTCACGCCGCTTACGCTGCTTTTCTCTGATTACTGTTTTTGCCTGACGAAACTCCTGTACCAATTGAATATGATTTGAACAGACATAATTGCAACAACCACATTCAATACACTCAAACAATCCGGAATCAATTACAGCGTTTTCATTTTTTTCTATTATATGCCCGTACAACACATGTGGCTGTATATTAACAGGACAAACCTGTTCGCAATCATGACAAACTGTAACATTCGTTTTTCCCTGATTTTCCGAAACCTGCTCGTTAGAAAAAGCTAACAAACAGTTTATGGATTTGGTCAAAGGCACTAGATCATTAGCTACTTGTACCCCTGTCATCGGACCACCACAAACAAGAAATTCAAAATGTTCAGTATAGCCGCCGCACTGTTCAATTATTTCGTTGATAGGCGTGCCTAATACAACTTCAAGATTACAGGCTTGTGTGATTCCCGATCCGGTAACAGTCACTATTTGACTCGTTAATGGTTCTCCATCTATCACTGCTTTTTTAACAGCGTACGCAATGTTGATATTTTCTAAAATAATTCCTGCATCAGCAGGCGAAGCTTCGAAAGAGATATTCTTGCCGGTAATGGACTTAATTAATTGTGTTTTTTCGTTGGCAGGATAAATACTGGAAATTAATTTTAGTTGGATATCGGTGTTTGTTTTTTCTGATAATGTTTTTTTTATAATTTCGATTATTTCTTTTTTATCTTCTTCTACAGTAATAACACAGTTATCAACCTGTAAAGCATAAGCTAATATTTCAATACCCGTAATAACTTCGTCTATGTAAGTCCTGATTATTGCCTCATGACAACTAATATAAGGTTCAGTTTCTGCTGCATTGATAATTAATAAACTGACACCTTTCAATGAATTTGAATTGACACTTATTGAAGAATAATGATCGACAATACCTGCCTGCACAATTCTTGTTCTTACTTCAGTTGGCGCCAGTTTGTTGTAATCATCAAGTTGATTCCTATCATCACACCATTTATCTTCGCCATCTGTTTCAATAACGATACATTCCGATGTCTTCGCGGGAATTCCCGGTAAAATGGTGTCTGTTATTTTTTTTATCTTGCCTGATGTACTGGCATAAACAGCAACATTGTTTTCACCATCGGCCTTCGCAATTAACTGACCTTTTAGCACCGTAGCGCCAATACTAACGACGGGTTTTGCTGTAGGACCATCATATTCGGGTAATGGCAGCATTATTAATTGCGGTAATTCAGCTCTCGCTACTGGTTTTTCAAGAGAGACTGCCCTGTTATCCGCCAGTTTTATACCGCCAGTCAAAGCAAGAGGTTTTTCTAATACGGTTACCATTGAGAAAAGTTATTATGTTTCACGGATTACAAGAATTATATACACAGATGCATGATGCTCCAGGCCTTACAGTGTTTGTGCAAAATTAAACATACCATACACCATTGGTCATCATGCAATCCATAGAATCCAGTGCCATATGTATCACCAGACCAATCCCTATATACCGTAATGGTTTAATAAAACAACAGATACTATAAATAGCTATAGGGATTAATTCATGCAAAGGATGGAAGCCGATACTGCAACGATTCGGATCATAAATAGGATTCGCGAGCAAATGGTCAACATCGATTATCATTGTTGAAACCATAAGCAGAAAAACGATTTTCCACCTGGTTTTAAAAAATAATAACGCGACAATAAGCGGAATAAAAAAATGTAAAGCGATATGAAAAATAAGAATGCCTTTTAATTTTTATAATGTTTAAACTCTGTATTTTTGAGAAAATACTTTGTTTGTTCGATTGCTATTTTATTTTTCATAATAAACGGATGCGTTGCTTTAATAACAAGAAAATCTTTCATACCTTCCAGTTTGGCACTCTCAACAGAAACCTTGCCATCATCATCACCTTCGATCATCGCCGATAAAATAAAATTAATCGTTCTATTCCCGGTAATAATACCCAGTTCAAATTCCGCTTTTCCCAGGCTGTTTGGCAGGCTGTCATTTCTCGTGCTTAACTGCAAACCAGCAGGGCCGTTAATCGCTTTAAATAGCCATAAGCCTCCTAAAGTATCGACTACTTCACTTCCTTTATTTGGCGGGCTTAACATAACAACGCGATTTATATTAAATGGTCGCTTTTGTGTCGCCAGGTATCGGACAATAATGCCGCCCATAGAATGCGTAACAAAATTGACTTGTTTATACTCCCCTTTTATACATCGCTTCACTTTTGGCAAGACAAACTTTTCAAGTAACGTTTCAATGGGATATTTCGTCGAAGGATAAGATATATTGCAGGTCTCATAACCGTCTTCCTGTAAGCTTTTATCCATCTTGTTAAATGATGCATCACTCCTGGCAAGGCCATGCAACATAACTACTATTTCTTTTTCATCATTGGCAAATGATGTATTGATACTCAATATATTGATTATGATAATTGTTAAACTGTATTTTTTTATAAACACACTTAATTCTTAAGGTAGTTCCGTTAATACTTGCTGCAAAGGTTTACGCGTCGTTTGCGGCACATCAGCAGCATAACCATACCAAACTATACCCATGATACTTTCCAAATCCTTATTTACCCAAACCAGATCACAGAAACGTTCATCGCGCGTTATTGGCCCGGTTGACCATTTACTACCAATACCTTCTTGCCAAAGTATTAGCATCAGGTTTTGAATAGCACAACTGCATGCTGCATAATCTTCCTGATAACGTAATTCATCTTCTGACTTAAGACAGGTGACAATCATCCAGCCAGGAATACTTGACCAACGTTTAGCTTTTTTTTCAGCCGCCTCAAGCCCTTTCGACTCAGTCAACAATTCTTTATTTAACTCACATATATCAGTCACTGTTTCTTTGCCCAATAAATAAAAATGCCAAGGCTCGGTCAAGTGATGATTCGGCGCCCAACAAGCAGACTCAATAGCATTTTTTATGATGGAAACATCAGGCGTTTTATCTGGTTCAAAATTATGGATAGTTCTACGTGATTTTACTATGTCTGATAAATTCATAATTAATTCGTTTTTTCGTTGAGATTCTTATCTGCTAATTTTAAATATTCTGTCGCAACATTAAAAAGAGCTTCGGGCGCATTCGTATTTCCATAATCTTCTTCAAGGATGTCATGGTATTTTCTTACAGGGTTATTACCAATCGGTCGCTAAATCCGAGTATTTAATATACTGCTTCGTATTGCAAAAAATTATTGTCTATGACAATATTTTTACTTATTTATTATGTAGTTATAATATTTTATAGGTTTTATTCACTTTATTCTAAACTAATTTCGACAATTTTATCGATTAATGTCTATATTTTGTCTAATCTTATACATGTCGAATAACATTGAGATCAAAAATCATGTCTACTACAGATGAAAAATTAGACTCCTTATACAAAATTGGTGCTGTTTCAAAGATCACTAATATACCTGTCGATACAATACGGATCTGGGAAAGACGATACAGTGCCGTTGTACCAATACGTTCTAAAAATGCTGATCGGCTTTATAAATCAAGTGATATAAATCGCCTGACATTGTTAAAAATGCTAGTCGACAATAGTCATTCCATTGGTACTGTTGCGCATTTAAGTAATGATGAATTAAGTAAACGCCTCAACGAATATGAAACTAAAGCATTTACAACTAACAAAAAAACTAATAACCCAATAAACGTAGTTGCTGTAGGTGAAGTACTGTCTATTCAGATACAGCATACACAATCTGACAATAACAACACTTTATTTAGACATATTTATAATAGCGATAATGATTTTATAGAAAATCATAACGGCGATGCTATTGATGTACTTGTTATTGAATACCCGGCTATTCATGAAGATCACATTGATAAAATAGACAATCTATTTGAGCATTCTGGTGCTAAACATCTCATATTAATTTATGGCTTCACAAACAGTGCCGCAAGAAAAAAATTAGATAAAAAAACCTACACTTATATTCAGGCGCCAATTTCAATTGATAATTTGCAAAGAGAAATTATTGGACTGTCAAAAGATATAAATATTAACAATGGCATTAGTCATGGAATCCAATTAGAACAAAACGCACCTGCCAGACAGTACTCAAATAAACAGTTAATCCAACTTACTACAGCTTCCAGAATTATAAAGTGTGAGTGCCCACAACATTTATCAACCATCGTTATAAAACTAGTTCAGTTTGAACATTATATTGATGAGTGTATTGAGAAATATGATGTTGATAAAGAAATGCATGCAGAACTTGGAAATATGGCTGCTCATTCAAGGGCAATACTTGAACAAGCCATTACAAAAGTAATCAAGGCTGAAAATATGATGGTTACAGAATAGTGTAAAAATATAAAACCGTTTACAAAACCAAATATAATTAAATACACTCACTCAAATGAAGTGGGTGTGCTTTCTCTAAAGTGCAAATAACAATAGAAAATTAAATAATGTTAAAAACAATTAAGATAGCTTCATTTTTCACATTAGTGTTTCTCAATTCGATACTTTTCGCAAATACTGATTCTGAGTCATTTCATCCTCAGGGTCAGTTTATTAATCTAGGTTCACATGTCATGTACATAAACTGCCTTGGAGAAAAAGCACCGACAGTATTAATCGAAGTTGGTCTTGGTGATGCATCAGCTAACTGGCTTAAAATCGCCAGAACATTATCAAAAAATGTAAAAGTTTGTTTATATGACCGTGCCGGATATGGATTAAGCGATCCTGGCCCCGGAAATAGAACTACCGCGCAAATCGTGCATGAATTAAATATGTTACTGGAATTTGCAGATATCTCCGGGCCTTACGTCGTGGTCGGACATTCATTCGGAGGTTTTACCGCCAGATATTTTGCAGCTAAATACCCAGGTAAAACAGTGGGTGCTGTGTTAATCGACTCATCACACCCTGATCAAATATATAGGCTTTCTTCACTTGATCAGGTTAAACAAAAACCGGCTTATAAACTCTTACCATCGAAACCGCCACCTGACTATATGGACGAAGTTGAAACACATTGGTATTTTCTAAATTCAAGCCGCAAGGCAATTTATGCACAAATGGAAGAATTAAAGAATTTTAAAGATAGCGCATGTGAAGTTAAACAC
>JBELBG010000060.1:0-7255 GCA_042095435.1 Thiotrichaceae bacterium
ATCTTCATGGATTTTTACTCTGCTTTCTTCACGTGCCTTCTCGTAAGTTAAACGAAACTCGTTAACCCACTCATCACCAGTGAAAGAATAATAATTAACAGCTTCGATATGATTGTTTCGCTCCAGAATATCTTCTGAAAAAGCAACGAATTGGCTTTCAATTATATTACCGTTAGATGAGATAAAAGATGCTACATTATTTGTTACATCATTACCGGATAAAACATTATTACTAACGGCTTGTTGTATAGAAAGTATTTCGAAATGAAAGTCTTTTTGTTTCCGTTCTATCGATGTCTTCCATGTGCTTTGCATTAGCGTAACACTAAAAGCAAAGCCTAGCATAAACGTTATAAGGTATGTTGACTGGGTTGATATCCCCCGATTATCAGCCTTTTCCAAAATATTTCCTTTAATCAGACATATTCAATTACGACACGTTTAAGATAATTATCTAATTGTTCAATATTTTCACGTATGACTTCAGCATTACTTTCCTTTCCTGCTATTTCTATTTTTGCTCCGAGTTCAGACATTAAATCAAAACCGTAGCCGCCTCCTACACCTTTGATACTATGACCAATAGAGATCACATTAACAAAGTTATTTTGTTCTAGTTCGGCACGGAGTTTTTCGACATCCTGACCTCGATTTTCCAGAAAGCCTGGAATTAAAGCTTCAAGGTCTTCATCAACTTGAACAATAATTTTTTCGCTAGACATATCTTATTATTCTCTAATTTTTAACCTTATCGACAACCTTCTTATCACGAAACTTTGCCGGTTCAATATCATATTGATTCAGTAATTTATAAAACTCTGTTCTATTACGACCTGCTATTTTTGCCGCATTTGCAACATGACCATGAGTAATACGTAATACACTTAATAAATAACTTTTCTCAAATGCCTGTTTTGCTTCTTTAAGTGTTTGCATATGAACTGGATGATCATGAACCGCTTTCTTTACCAGACTTAAAGGTATGTTTTTCGTTTTTGATATAGTCGCACACAAATCAACTACGTTAATTAATTGTCTAACATTTCCTGGCCATGGCATCGAAGCCAGATAGTTCATCGCATCCGGTGAAAACTTCTTTTTAGCCTGGTGATTGTTTTTAGAAAACTCATTAAGAAAATAATCTGTCAGTACAGGAATATCATCTTGTCTATCAACCAAATTAGGAATCTCCAATGGAACGACTTTCAGTCGATAATATAAGTCTTCTCTAAACTCACCTTTCTTCACCGCTTCTTCAAGGTTTTTATGTGTAGCAGAAATCAATCTGACATCAACAGGGTATGTTTTGGTCGAACCTACTGGCCTTACTTCAAAGTCCTGTAAAACGCGCAATAACTTAACTTGCAAGGCAAGCGGCATGTCGCCTACTTCATCAAGAAAAATTGTTCCGCCATTTGCAGCCTGAAATAAGCCTTCATGTTTCAAATTTGCACCAGTAAATGCTCCTTTCTCATGTCCGAATAATTCAGACTCAAGCAAATGCTCTGGGATTGCGCCACAATTGATCGCTATAAACCGTTTATCTCTACGTGAACTGGCTTGATGAATTGATTTGGCTATAACTTCTTTACCGGTACCGGTAGAACCAGTGATGAATACTGATACATCATTGTCTGCAACCAGACTGGCCATTTCAATAATGTCAGACATAGCCTTACTTTTATAAATAACATTTTTTGAAACTTCATCTACACATGACTTATTTATAATAGGGCTAACTTTCTTAACTGTATCCAAAAACTCTTTTTGCTCAATTGGCTTGGTTAAAAAAGCTGAAGTACCTAAATGCATTGCTTTTATCGCATCGGGGATCTGTGCTCGGCCACTTAACATAATGACAGGCAATAAAGGATCTTCATCATGGAGTTCATTTAGTAACGTCATACCGTCCATTTCATCCATGTATAAGTCGGTAACGACAACATCAGGCGAATAAATACCAATTAAACTTAATGCTTCCCTGCCAGACTCCGCTTTTTTTACATCATAGTTTTCTTTAATCAACCAATTTTCAAGTAAATTTAGAACATCCCTTTCATCATCAACGATTAAAACTTTAACTTTAGCATCTGATTTTTCAATAGGCATAAATTTTCCGTTATATTTCAAGTGTCTATTTGTGACAATATTAGAATAAATATAAGCAGTTTATAGTATCTTGTCACTCAACTGTGACAGATTTAGCAAGATTACGTGGCTGATCAATATCAGCCCCTTTAATCACTGCGACATAGTATGCTAGTAATTGTAAAGGTACGGCATATAAAATAGGTGCCATATAGTCATATAATGCATTGATTTTCAATGCATAAACACCATCACCTGATTCAACCTCACTGCTTTTATCAGCGAAAATATAGAGCTTACCCCCTCTCGCTTGAACTTCCTGTAAATTGGATTTTAATTTTTCTAACAAATTATTATTTGGCGCAACCGCGACTACCGGCATATCATCATCAACCAGCGCAAGCGGTCCATGTTTTAATTCTCCTGCAGCATAGGCCTCAGCATGTATGTAAGATATTTCCTTCAATTTCAATGCACCTTCCATCGCGATCGGCAAAAAACTTCCGCGGCCTAAAAACAAAGCATGGTGCTTATCAGCAAAGTCCTTTGCCATATTTTCGATATCAGCTTGATACTGAAGAAGTTGATTAACTCGGCCAGGTAAGCTTTCAACTTGTTTAACTAATCCTGCTTCATCTTCCTGAGAAATGCCATTATGTTTCGCTATAGCAATAACAAGTAAAAACAAGCCTACTAATTGCGTTGTAAATGCCTTTGTTGATGCAACGCCTATTTCTGGGCCTGCATGCGTTAGAAAAACGAGTTCAGCTTCTCGTGTCAAAGAACTTTCAGCAACATTACAGATGGCTAGTGTACTTAAAAAACCGGATTTCTTAGCAAGTTGTAAAGCAGCTAATGTATCAGCTGTTTCGCCTGATTGAGAGATGGATACAAATAAACAGTCATCAAGTACAACAGACTTTCTATAACGATACTCGCTGGCTATTTCTACCTGGCAAGGTATCCCTGCAATTTTTTCTAACCATGAAGCGGCAATAAGGCCCGCATGAAAACTGGTTCCGCATGCTGTTATCTTAACCGCTTTTACTTTTTTAAATATTGAGTCTGCATTTTGCCCAAACTCATTAGCAACAACTTGATTATCTTTGATACGGTTTTCAAGCGATTCGGCGATAGCATTTGGTTGCGAGAAAATTTCTTTCAACATGTAATGCCTATAGCCTGCTTTATCCGCAACATCCGAACTTAATTCTGAAACATTAACAGGCCTTTCTACTATATTTTGATTCGCATCATATATGGTTAGCTCACCACGTCTTATATCAGCAACATCACCTTCTTCAAGAAAAATAAATTGCTGTGTCACAGGTAATAAAGCAAAAACATCTGATGCAATAAAATACTCACCAATTCCTACACCAATAACCAGAGGACTGCCTTCTCTCGCTGCAATTAATCTTTCAGGTTCATCATTACTTATAACACCTAAAGCATAAGCACCTTCTAATTGCTTAATTGTCTTAAATACTGCCTGTAATATGTCTTTTGATGATTGCAAAGCACCATGAACAGCATTAACAACAACTTCTGTATCTGTTTCCGAACTAAAGTTATAGCCTGACTTTATTTGTTTCGCACGAAGTTGTTCATGATTTTCAATAATACCATTGTGAACCAAAGCTACGTTATTACGACATATATGAGGGTGTGCATTTTCAAGACTGGGTTTACCATGTGTTGCCCAACGCGTATGCGCGATACCTGTTCCACCTATCAAAGGTGAACTTTCGTGTTCTTGCTTAAGTTGATTAACTTTTCCTAATGCACGAAGTCGTTGTAGTTTTTTATCATTACTGATTACTGCTACACCTGCAGAGTCATAGCCACGGTATTCAAGGCGTTTGAGTCCTTCCAATAAAATAGGAGAGACATCTCTTTGAGCAACAGCTCCAACTATTCCACACATAAATTAACTACTATTTTTTATCAATGTAAGTATCGTGACTCATGAAGCGTTTTGATTCATCCATAATAAACTCATTCGCTTCAATTTTTGCATGCATCTGTTGATTAGGTGATAAATTACCTGATGCTGCGATAACAGCAATTTGAGTTTCTGCTTTTTTATTTCCTTGCTGTGATGCTGCGAAATACCATTTATAAGCTTGATAATTATCTTTTTTCGTACCACGTCCAAAATTAATCATATCACCGTAATTTCTTTGCGCACCTGCATGACCCGCTTTAGCTGCACGCTCATACCATCCAAGTGACTTTTTATAGTCTTTTTCCTTGCCCAAGCCTAATGAATAAATTATTCCAAGATAATTTTGCGCATTAGTATCACCACTTTCAGCAAGCGGCAACCATAGATTAAACGCTGCTTCATAATTACCTTTATCGAACATCTTTTGCGGATCAGTTTCTTTTGAACAGGCCGAAGCTGTGAAGATATATAAAATTAGAAGGAATAAGAAAGACGTTTTAAGCATTAAAATATTTTTTCGAATTGAACAATAGTTATAATTTTTCTAACTATACCATAACAACTGATCAGTCATTGGTCGGGGCGAGAGGATTTGAACCTCCGACCCCCACAACCCCATTGTGGTGCGCTACCAGGCTGCGCTACGCCCCGTTTTGTTTGAAAATATAACTTAAGACAGACATTTACAGCCATAACAAATACAAACTGCTAATGTCTCTTTTTGAAAATTATCGTCTTAAAAGATCCAGAACTTCTTCAAGCTCGTTTCTTAATTGTTTTATGATTTGTTGACTCTGATTAGAATCGTCTTTTGCTTCATCACCGGAAAGTCTTAAGCGAGCGCCGCCAATAGTAAAACCCTGTTCATAGAGCAAACTTCTGATCTGTCTGATAAGGATTACATCGTGGCGTTGATAATACCGACGATTACCACGACGCTTTAGTGGCTTTAATTGCGGAAACTCTTGTTCCCAGTAACGCAATACGTGTGGTTTTACAGCGCAAAGATCGCTGACCTCACCTATTGTAAAATATCTTTTCCCCGGTATAGCCGGTAATTCACTATTATTCGACGCTTCCAGCATATGCCTCTACCCGTGCCTTTAATTTTTGACCTGGACGGAATGTCACTACGCGACGTGCGCTAATAGGAATTTCCTCACCCGTTTTGGGGTTTCGTCCTGGTCGTTGATTTTTATCTCGCAAGTCAAAATTTCCAAAACCGGACAGTTTGACCTGATTCCCTGATTCCAGTGCAGAACGAATTTCTTCGAAAAACATCTCTACGATTTCCTTGGCTTCACGTTTATTTAAGCCAAGTTCTTCGTATAACTTTTCTGCCATTTCTGCTTTTGTCAGTGCTGCCATAATTATTATCTCAGTTTTGCACCGAATTTATTAAATAGACCATCTAATACATTTCCTATGATGGATTCAACCTCTTCATCTCTAAGAGTGCTAGAAGTTACTTGAAAGGTCAAGCCTAAAGCTAGACTTTTTTTCTTTTTTTCAATACCTTCGCCCTGATATACGTCAAACAACTCTAGGTTAGATAACGCTACTGTAGCATTACTTTTAATAAAAGTAGTGACTTCAGATAAAGGTATTTCCTCATCAATTATAATAGAAATGTCACGTTTCACCGATGGAAACTTTGAAATTGGTTGAAATTTAACAACGTTCTTTTTATTAAGATATTTTACTTCAAAATCAAACAGGTAAACGTTTTCTTTCAAATCCAGTTTTGCTGCTATTTTAGGATGCAATTGTCCGAAATAACCTGCTTTGGCATCATCTATTAAAACATCAACAGCTTGGCCCGGATGCAGAATTTCTGATTCACTTTGCTTGAGTTCCACTCTCTCCATTTCAACAGTAGCAGCTAAAATTGCTAACACATCATTTTTCAAATCATAGAAATCAATTGAACTATTATCTATATCCCATTGTTTTTCAAACGTATTACCGTAACACAAACCTGCTATATGATAATTTTGTTTAAGTTCTTCACAACCTTCAAAAATCAACCCTGTTTCAAATAGCCTGACTCTTTCCTGCTGACGTTTGATATTATATTTCAGTGAATTAAGTAAGCCTGTAATAAGGCTACTACGCATCTGTGATAACTCTGGTGCGATAGGGTTTGCTAAAACAAGACTTTTCTCATTTTTATTCAACGTCTTATCGACATTTGGATCAATAAAACTATAAGTTATCACTTCTTGATAATCATTATTCACCAATATTTCACGAAGTTGTTTTACCGAGGCATGAAACGAATCTGACTTACGCATCGCTAGATGATTTGATGGTGTAGCAACATTAATCGCGTCATAACTATAGATTCGAGCTAATTCTTCAATCAAATCCACTTCTATCTTTATATCGAAACGATGTGAAGGAGGAATTATAACCCATTGATTTTCATTGGAATTAATATGCATTTCTAATTTAGAAAAAGTATCAGTCACAAATTGATCATCTAAATCTATGCCTAATACTCTTTTAATCTGTGATTTTCTTAAAATGACCTGATCATTTTTCGGCATATCTTCTTCACTGACCACTTCAATTACGGCTGCCGCTCCACCACCGCATAACTGTAAGATGAGTTGACTCGCCCTTTCTATCGCTTTTTCCTGTAATTGAGGATCAACACCTCGCTCAAACCGATGAGAAGACTCGGTATGTAGTCCGTATTGACGGGATTTACCGATGATTGATTCAGGGAGGAAAAAGGCACTTTCCAGGAAGACATTTTTTGACTCTGTCGTCACAGCACTATCAAACCCACCCATAATGCCCGCCATGGCCAATGGCCCTGAGTCATCTGAAATTAAAAGTGTATCGGATTTAAGTTCATGTTCTGACTCATCGAGCAATTTTACTTTTTCACTTCCATTAGGATAGCGGACATTGATATCACCTTTTAGTAAGTCGTTATCAAATGCATGCATAGGTTGCCCTAACTCAAGCATGACGTAATTGGTGATATCGACAATAACATTAATAGTTCGTACACCTGAGCAACGTAATTTCTCAGACATCCAAAGTGGTGTCTTCACAGTCGCATCAACATTTTCAATGATTCTGCCCATATAATGAGGACAATCTGCTTTTGCTGATAATCTAATATTACGATTGGCTTTAGATGTAACTTTTACTGACTCAATTTCCAAATCAGCTAAATCAAGATTATTAAAAACCGCAACTTCGCGT
>JBELBG010000061.1:0-7253 GCA_042095435.1 Thiotrichaceae bacterium
CTTGGTCAAAACTTTGGCCTCTTTCCTTGTCTCTTATTTTATCTTCAA
The DNA here is from genome assembly GCA_042095435.1 of Thiotrichaceae bacterium. Classification (GTDB taxonomy): domain Bacteria; phylum Pseudomonadota; class Gammaproteobacteria; order Eutrophobiales; family Eutrophobiaceae; genus UBA7359. Next base: position 49 of record JBELBG010000061.1, read on the forward strand.
TATCCCATAAAGCTTCATTAACTTCTTTTAAAGCCTGTATATTTCCTTTTAAATCACTTTGTGAATAAGCCGACGCTTCCCATAAAGCCGTTAGTACTTGTAACTCTTTATTTATATTTTCCAGCTTTGCCTGAACACTGATTCTTTCTGATTTAATTTGAAGAATAGTTAGCTTGTCTAACAACTCTCCAACGGATAACTCTATATTTATACTCACGTAGACCTCTTGTTTAGCTTTACTTACCTATACAAAACTGCGAAAACACTTTACCCAACACGTCATCAGCTGTAGTTCGGCCTGTTATATCATCAAAGCCGGTTAATGCCTGTCTCAGGGACTCTGCTAAAACTTCAAGCCCGATATTTTTATCTGCGGCATTTATTACTTGAATCAACTGCTCTTTTACAAAACTTAAAGAATCTATATGTCTTTGTCGTGCAAAAATAATATTTTCATCGCTTTCCGAAAGATTTAGCTTGGTACTGATCATATTAATTAGATCACTTATGCCTTTGCCTGTTTTTGCTGATATATAAACTGTATCTTCTTTATTATTAAACGTTTCTGTTTCGCTTAAATCTATTTTGTTTTTCACGATAATCTTTTTTATGCCTATTGGAATATACTTATTGGCTTGATCGCCATTCAAGCTAGAAGCAACGCTATTATCAACAACGCATAAAACAATATCCGCAGTTTTCAGTACTTTGATAGATCGTTCTACGCCTTCTTTTTCTATTGCATTACTGGTATCTCGTAAACCCGCTGTATCAATCAACGTCACAGCGTAATCTCCCAACAAGACGTTTTCCCGAATAATATCACGTGTTGTACCTGCTTCAGGTGAAACAATAGCAGAATCATAACCGCTTAAATAATTTATTAAGCAAGACTTCCCTGCATTAGGTAAGCCAGCAATAACTATTGTCGGGTTATGCGCAAGAACTCGACCCGCTTCTGCCTTACCGAGCAGCAGCTTTACTTCTGATAAAGCCCGCTTTACATTATTTATTGCTGGCTCGATATCAACTTCGACATCTTCTTCTTCCGGAAAGTCTAACGCCGCCTCTATTAAAGCCCTGGAATTAAATACATGCTCTCTAAGCTCATTAACTTTTTTTGAAAACACACCGTCTAGTGACTGCATAGCACTACGCACGGCTTTTCTTGAATTACTATCTATCAGATCAGCCACGGCTTCCGCCTGTACCAAATCTATCTTATCGTTTAGAAAAGCCCTTTCGGTAAACTCACCGGGCTTCGCCGGCCTTGCCCCTAAAGAAACAATTTCTTCCAATAACATTTCCAGCAAAACACGACTACCATGAGCATGACACTCAATAACATCTTCGCCTGTATACGAAGCAGGCCCTTGAAAAAAAAGACCGATGCCTTTATCAATAATTTTTTGAGAAGAAAACTTAAATGTCACATATTGCGCTTGACGCGCTATAGGGTTTTTACCGGTTAATACAGAATAAATTTCTTTACTCTTATTGCCGGACACACGAACAACACCAATACCACCTCGACCAGGCGGCGTCGCTATAGCGACTATTGTGTCTTTTTTTTCAGGCATTGCGTTTACCGCTTCGACCAGAAAAGCTGCCGAACTATTTTTTCATTCCTTCTTTTTCTATATTGCGAGTAATAACCCATTGCTGTGCAATTGAAAGGATATTATTAACAACCCAATACAGAACCAGACCGGAAGGAAAAAAGGCAAAGAACACCGTAAACACGACGGGCAATACTGATAAGACTTTTGCTTGAACAGGATCCATCGGCGCCGGATTAAGCTTTTGCTGCACATACATGGATATACCCATAAGCAGCGGCAGAACAAAATAAGGATCAGCGGCAGATAAGTCGTTTATCCATAAAATAAATTCTGCCTGGCGCAACTCAACACTTTCAAGCAATACCCAATATAAAGAAATAAAAACAGGAATTTGAATTAATATCGGAAAACAGCCCCCCAATGGATTAATCTTCTCTTCTTTATAAAGGTTCATCATGGCTTGGTTTAATTGCGCACGATCATCTTTATAACGGTCCCTGATTGATAATAACCTCGGTTGCACTCTTCTCATATTTGCCATAGAACGATAACCGGCAGCTGAAAGCTTATAAAACAACAGTTTCAGAACAAGCGTAACCAGAACAATAGACCAGCCCCAATTTTTAACAATGTCATGAATCTTGTCTAACAACCAAAAAACGGGTTCAGCAAGAAACCAGAAAATACCGTAATCAACAGTTAACTCCAGACCATCAGCATATTGCGGCAGTTCTTTTTGAAGTTTCGGGCCAACATAAAAGCGATGTGATATGTTGGCACTACTGCCTACGGAAAGTTTTTTCGCCGGCGTTATAGCACCGATAACATAACTATTCTTATCGGGATTTAATGTGTAGTAATGGTATTGATCTTCTTTTGACCCGGGAATAAGCGCTGTAAAGAAATAATGTTGTATCATTGCCACCCAGCCATTAGCAACATCAACTGATAACTTATCGTCCTGAATATCATCGAAACTAATTTTTTCGTAACGACTTTCCGGTGTAGATAAAATGGCTCCTGTATAGGTATAAAGAAAAGGTGAACCATTATCTATTGGATCAGTTCTATTAATCTGCGCGTATACGCTACCTGTCCATTCTTCCGCTGTTGTATTTTCTATGTCATAACTAACATCAGCAATATATTGTCCTTTATAAAAAGTAAACGTTTTAACAATTTTAAGCCCGCTTTCTGATTGCCAATAAAGCGGCACAGTGATTTTGTCTTTATCAGCTAGGTCGTAACGATGACTTTCAGAACTAAAGATTGTTTTATGGTTTGCTAAATCTGATTTACTTAATAAACCGCCTTGTATTAAATAAAAACCATTACTTTCATTATTTAATAGAATTATTTTTTCGTCTTCCTTATCTTTGGAGATAGGATAGTCCTGCAAAGCTGCGCGTTGAACTGTTCCGCCCTGCGTGTTTATTTCTATATCCAACACATCCGTCTTTATATGTATTACCTTGCCTTTTAACTCCTGCTCATTATCTACAGCAGTAATTGAAGGTTTATCAACACTTGTAAGTTCTGGTGACACTGTTTCCTGTAAGTTAGTTACCGATGGCTGATCAGCCAGAAGTTCCGGCACAGCTGTATCAACAATTTCTACTTGCTCAGCATTGCCATAATCTTCTTGCCAAGCCTGCCAGATCATCGTTAAAACCAGACCAAGTGAAATTAATAAAATAAAACGAGTGGTTTCCATCTTCTAGGACTCTTTTGGGTTTTGTGGAACTGGATCCAGCCCACCTTCACATAAAGGGTGGCAGCGACAAAGTCGTTTACTCCCCATAAACAAACCTTTTATAACACCATATTCAGAAACAGCTTCAACCATATATTGAGAGCAACTTGGATAAAAACGACAACAAGGCGCCATTAAGATACTAATATAGCGTTGATAGAACAGAATAAGGTTTATGAAAAAAGTTTTCATTTGATAATCTTGTTCCAGTGTTTTGCAAGAGTGGGGCCGATATTTTTTTTATTGGCGTCTATTTTATTTCTTACAACAACGACTATATCGTTTCCTGTTAACACTTTTTGTTTTAATCGAAAGCTCTCTCTGATTATACGTTTAAGCCTATTTCGCTCAACCGCACTATGAATATGTTTTTTCGGAACAGCCAAGCCTAAACGCGGCCTGTTAAGATCATTGTTTCTTGCCAGGATTAAAAAAGACTTATCGCTGGAACGGCGCTTTGAAGCAAATACCTTTTTAAATTCTTCCGGTCGCTTTAACCTGTTACTTGATCTAAAAGGCTCCCCGGAAGAAGGCATGTTGTGCTCTCTTTAGGCGGACAGCCTCTTTCTTCCTTTAGCACGGCGAGCTTTAATAATAGCTCTTCCTGAACGCGTTTGCATACGAGCACGAAAACCGTGGTTTCTTTTTCGTTTCAATTTGCTTGGTTGATATGTCTGTTTCATATGCAATGCCTGTGTTTTCTATTATCTGCTGTTAAAAGGGCGCACATATTACTGTTGCCACAATAAATATGTCAATTCATCTTATAGAAAAATAAGCACTATTTTGCTTGTGGATAACTTTTCTAATCAGGTATAAAATCAGATACTCTCATCCTATTTTATTTCTACGAGGACTAACAGTGGGAACAACCCCATGGAAACGTTGCCTGGAGCGACTTGAAGGCGAACTATCGCCGCAACAATTCAATACATGGATACGCCCATTACACGCTATTGAAGAAGATGCTGTGATCCGTCTTCTAGCTCCTAATCGCTTTGTTCTCGACTGGGTCAGCGAGAAATACCTGTCTAGAATGGAAGAATTACTCGATAAAGAATCAGAAAATAGTGATCAAATCACATTAAATATGGAAATTGGCAGTAAAAACAGTAATAAAAATGAGAAAAAGTCTTCGCAACAGGAAGGGTTTTCAAACGAACCAGTTAAAACCAGACAAACATCATCACCTGTAAAAAACTCCAGTAATTTAAATGCTTCTTTTACTTTTGACTCATTTGTGCAAGGTAATTCAAATCAGTTAGCTCGGGCGGCGTCCATACAGGTAGCTGAAAACCCCGGCAGTGCCTATAACCCGCTATTTATCTACGGTGGTGTAGGTCTAGGCAAAACACACTTAATGCACGCCGTAGGCGCTGCAATTCTTGAAAAAAAGCCGTCTGCAAATATTGCTTATCTACATTCTGAAAGGTTTGTTGCTGATATGGTAAGAGCACTTCAACACAATGCAATTAATGAGTTTAAACGCCATTACCGCAATCTTGATGCATTACTTATTGATGACATTCAGTTCTTTGCCAAAAAAGAACGCTCACAGGAAGAGTTTTTCCATACTTTTAACGCCTTACTTGAAGGTGAGCACCAAATTATTTTGACTTGTGATCGTTACCCTAAAGAAGTAAATGGTTTGGAAGAAAGATTAAAATCGCGTTTTGGCTGGGGTTTAACCGTTGCCATAGAACCGCCTGAACTGGAAACACGTGTTGCCATTATTAAGAAAAAAGCAACACTGGCACAAAAAGTGTTACCGGATGATGTTTCTTTTTTTATTGCTAAGAGGTTCAGATCCAATGTGCGCGAACTCGAAGGGGCGCTTAATAGGGTGATTGCAAATGCAAACTTAACAGGAAAACCAATTACACTTGAATTCACTAAGAATGCTTTGCGTGACTTGCTTATTATTCAGGATAAACAGGTTACTATAGAAAACATTCAAAAAATGACTGCAGAGTATTACAAAATCAGAGTTGCTGATTTACTCTCTAAAAGGAGAAACCGCTCCGTTGCGAGACCAAGACAGGTTGCAATGGCAATATCAAAAGAACTGACAAATCATAGCTTACCTGAGATTGGTGATGCATTTGGCGGTCGAGACCATACAACGGTGCTACATGCGTGTAGAAAAATAAAAGAATTAAGAGAAACTGAACAGAGAATTGAAGAAGACTATATCAATATTACAAATATATTAACAAGTTGATAAAAACCTGTGTGTAAAAAACGTATAGATTTTTAACGAATGATATACACAAATTATCAACATAAAACTTTATAATTAAACAGACTTAATAAACAAACTTTAAAAAATATAAACTATTGATTTTATTAAACAAATAAAAATGTTAACATTTTTTTACATCACTAATAGTAATAATAATAGGTATATATATGAAATTTAATATAGATAGAGATGTGCTATTGCCTGTATTGCAAACAGTCAGTGGCGTTGTTGATCGTAGGCAAACGCTTCCTATACTCTCAAATCTATTATTTAGCTTTGAATCTGGATCGATGTCTGTCACAGCTACAGATATGGAAGTTGAACTAATTGTTAAAATTGAAGTTGATATTGAACAAACGGGTGAATTAACAGTGCCTGCGCGAAAATTACTCGATATCTGCAGGGCTTTACCACAAGAATCAAAACTTCAATTTGAAGCGAAAAATGATCGTGTTTTAATTAAATCAGGAAAAAGTCGTTTTACACTGGCAACCTTACCTGCTCCAGAATATCCGGTTATAGATATCACTGAGAACACAACCAATTTTACAATCAAGCAAAAAGAACTAGATCAATTACTAAGTAATACGCAGTTTGCAATGGCGCAACAAGACGTACGTTATTACCTAAATGGTTTATTGCTTGAAATAACTGCGGATAAATTAAGAGCTGTTGCAACTGATGGACATAGACTAGCTCTGGATGAAACAACAATAAAAGCAGAAATAAGTGATCCGATTCAAATCATTGTTCCAAGAAAAGGTATTACTGAACTAACTCGTCTGTTACAGGATGACAGTGAGATAGAAATAGAAGTCAGTACAAATCATATAAGAATTAAAAACGCTGGTTCTTGTTTTACCAGTAAATTAATAGATGGACGTTTTCCGGATTACAAACGAGTCATTCCTGAACTGAGTGAAACAGCGGTCATTTCAGATAGGGAAGAACTTAAAAGCAGTCTGACTCGAGCATCAATTCTTTCTAACGAAAAATATCGTGGTGTCAGAATAATGTTGAACCCAAACAGCCTGAGAGCATTAGCGCATAACCCTGAACAAGAAGAAGCAGAAGAAGAGCTTGAAGTACAATATGAAGGAGAAGAGCTTGAAATAGGTTTTAATGTTTCCTATCTGCTCGATACGCTATCAATCATAAAAAGCGAAAAGGTAAAACTCAGTGTATTGGATGCAAACAGTAGTTGCTTAATTTTGCCTGAAGACGAGTCAAATAGTCAGTATGTAGTTATGCCTATGCGACTATAGGTAATGCTCAAAATTGAAAAACTAACTGTAGAATCAGTTAGAAACCTGGCTGAATTAAGTATTGAGCCTGCAGCGAAGTTAAATTTTTTTTATGGCCCGAATGCCAGTGGTAAGACATCTGTTCTGGAATGCATCTATTTATTATCAAGAATAAAGTCTTTTCGTAGTAAACGAATTAACGATGTTGTTCGCAGAGGTGAACATAAACTACAAATCGTTGCCAAAGGTCGAAATCAAGGAAAACCTTTTTCAGTTGGAATAGAAAAAGGCCGAGGAATCACTGTTATAAAATACAACGGTGAAACAGTTCAAACAGCATCGGAGCAAGCTCGGCAACTACCAGTTTATATAATCACACCAGATCACCATGTTTTATTTACCGG
>JBELBG010000062.1:0-7128 GCA_042095435.1 Thiotrichaceae bacterium
GCGCTAGCTTCAGGTGCTAGTGGGGGTAACCCCGTGGAGGTTCAAGTCCTCTCCTGGGCACCATTAATTTCATATCCTTTAATTAATATATAAAGTCCAATCGCTGCCGCGATATGCTTTAATGAGTGTCCACTTATCACTATCAACATCTCATAAAAATATTGATCAAAGTGCTCAAATAACTTTGCAAGTACATATGAAAGCAGCAACCACCAATAATGACTTGTCTTATTAAAAGGAGAAGTGAATAAACATAACACTATTGGTATTGCGATTATTGGGAAGAATTGAACAAAAATATAAGGCCTCAGATCTCCCATACCATGCATCTCTGTAATATCCCAATATACGACTGATGCTAGCCCAAACAAAACTAAAGGCAATAAAATAGCTTTCCCCAGCTTTATCGAAATAAATTCACCTGTAATGATAGAGACCAGCCCCATAAAAGCAATCGTCATCGGAAGTCGGTCCCAAACTAACGTACCGTTATTTGGAAACAGGTGATAATAACCTGAACCAAATGAAACTAACGCAGCACCTAAGAATAAAGTGATATATGCATATTTATTTTCATAAATAATATTCAGTTTTTTATTTTTTGATACCTCTACAACTCCCAAATAACCCACTATCAAAAAAGGAAGATTCGATAAAATATTTAAGGCATTCGGAATACCCAAAAAAGCACTAGTATCTGAAAATTTATGATAACTCGTATCTTGTGCAACTGGTGAAATCATAAAAAGACATAAAGCTGTAATTATTCCGAAAAAAATAATTAAAAAAACACCAATCTTTTCTTTTTTTGATTCCATTTTAAGTAGACTCAAACAACAACGCCTTCGCCATCTTAAAGTCCGTCTTACCATTACCTAGCTTCGGTATTTCATCAACAGCTTTTACTACTGATGGAATCATCAAAGGGTTTGCTTTCGCATCAAGCATTGTTTTTTTAACTTCTTCCAGCTCTATAGCTTCTGCAATAATCAATACAATTTTTTCACCTTTCTTTTCATCCGGTAAATTAACTGCAACTAATTCCAACTCAGGTTTATCTAGGGCCTCTCGAATCGTTTCTTCTACCGCTGTTAAGCTGACCATTTCCCCTCCAAGTTTGGCAAAGCGTGAATAGCGATCAACAATCGTTAAGAAACCGTCTTCATCTAAATGACCTTTATCGCCGGTTTTATACCAACGTTTATCATCTATCTCGGTAATAACTTCATTAGTTTTTTCTACATCATCAAGATAACCCAGCATGACTTGTGTGCCGCCAATCAATATCAAACCATCTTCACCTGACGGTAGTTCTTCTAATGACTCCGGTTCAACAATACGAAAACTTGAACCCGGCAATGGCATACCGACTGTACCTAATTTACTACCAAGTTGTACTTGCCAATAATTCACGTCTAACGCATCAGGAATATTTACACTAGCGACAGGTGTTGTTTCTGTTGCTCCATAGCCTTCATAAATATCTTTATTGAATTTAAGTTTAAATGCTTCACGCACATCCGGACTTAATTTCTCAGCGCCGGCTATGACGATACGTAATGATTCCAACATTAACGGATGGACACGACGGTTCTTTGTGTACAGTCTAAGAAAAGTTGATGTGCCACAAAATATCGTCGCACGGTATTTCGCAATCGCTTTAGCTATATTCACAGCATCCGTCGGATCAGGATGACAGACCATAGGAATACCTTCTACTAGCGGCATAAACGTGGTTACTGTTAAACCAAAGGCATGGAATAACGGTAAGCTTGCCATGATGACATCAGTATCCTGCGTATTTAACATGTCTGAGATTTGTTTCAGATTAGACATGATATTACGGTGACTTAGCATCACACCTTTTGGTGTACCCTCGCTTCCACTGGAAAATAAAATTGCCGCAGGTGAGTTGATATCAACCTTTTTGCAATAAAGGTGTTTTAATATGCCTGCTGGCAAAATCAGAACACTCAATAAAGTACATAGACCGGTGGCTTTACTGATTTCCTCTTTCAAGTCTTCCATATAGATGAACTGGCTATTAGGAAAGGCATCATTTAAATCAATCCCCTTCTTAACCAGCTTATCCATAAACTTGCGCGAGGTATAAATTGATTTAATACTCGCTTTATTCACGGCGCCCTGTAACGCTTCACGACTGGCGGCAAAGTTTAAATTAACGACAGTTTTACCTCGTAAGATAGTTGCCATGTTCGCGATACAACCGGCACTACTGGTAGGTAATAACAAACCGATATTTTGTTCTGGCGAATATTTTTTAATCAATCGTGAAAAACAAATAACGGCTGTTAAAAACTTATTGCCAGTCAAAGAACCGGCAATGGAATCGGCAACAGTTAATTCATCACCATTACTTTTAGCTGTGTTTATAAATGCAGAACCAATAGTTGGCAAATGACTGGTATAGTGTTCCCAACTATCTATAGACAAATCAAAAATACGTTTCTTTAATGTTTCTGGTGTTGTTTCGATGGGCAATAACTCTCCGAAGGAAACAATAATGTCTTGCTTAATACCTGTACTACGTAAGTTCTTTAACTTTTCACTGGAACGCGAAAACCAGCTTCCCCATAAACCGCGAATATAAAAAGGCAGGATAACGGCGTTGGTATCTTCGGCTGCTTTTTCATAACCACGTTGAAACTCGGCTAATTGCCCTGTTCGGCTTATCGTGCCTTCCGGAAACAAACAAACCACATCACCGTTTATTAAACTATTATTAATTTCCTGCAAAGCACCTTTACTTGCACCAGCAGAAACAGGAATCACATTAAATATATCGAGAAACCATTTTAAGTACCAGCGTTCGTAAATATTACGAATCATGACAAAACGAATTGGTCGTGGTGAAGCCATTTGGATAATGCCCCAATCAATCCAGCTAATATGATTACCTAACATTAACACACCGCCTTTTTCGGGCATATTTTTCAAGCCTAATACTTCAAGGCGATAACGATGACCGATAATGTAACTGACAATAAAGCGAACTAATGATTGCGGTAATTTATATACCGTAAAAATCGTTCCTATAATGGAAACGATTAATAAAAGATGCAAAAGACCAATGCTATCCATACCTATAACAGCAAACAATACTGTTAAACCGAGAAAGCTGAGCATAAAACAATTCTGAATAAAGTTATTACCGGCCAAAACACGCCCAACTTCATCTTCGTCTGAATGAAACTGAATCATTGCATTCAATGGAATCAACAATAAACCACCGAACATGCCCCAAACAAGAAAGTTAAACATTTGAAAATAAATGTTATCAACTGTTGGCACTAAAAATAAACATGCTGCAATACCTAATGAACCAACAGGAATAATGCCTGTTTCTATATATGTTTTTGAAAGTCGTCCGGCAATGATTGAACCGATCATGATGCCGATACCTGCACAGGCCAAAGTACCTTGTATCAAAATCGTATTGGTAATATTCATAGTTTCTTTTGCGTGTGCAGGGAATGCCGCTAACATCACTTGTGAAAGCGACCAGAAAACGGACAAACCAATGACGGATAAAAAGATCACTTCACGATTTGTTACTACACCTACGTTTTCTTTCAGATATTTACCTTTGGTGTAATTCTTCCAGTCGAAATTCATCGCTTCATCAACAGGTTGTTTCTGAGGCAAGGCATAAGCAACACCTAATTCAATCACACTGAATAGCACTAATGCCCACCCAATTGGCGCAATGTTTTCCAATAATAAAGATGTGTCTGAAAAAACAGCACCATCAATAAAATGTTCAAATAAAATAGAAAAAGCAAAAATGCCAGTAAGAATTGCTATCGTTGTTGCTGCCTGAACAACGCCATTAGCAGAAGCCAGGTTATCTTTACCAACCAACTCCTTGATATAGCCGTACTTAGCTGGAGAATAAAATGCGCTTTGTAATGCCAACATAAATGTCATGGCAAACGCGGCCCAGAACCAGCCCAGGTAATAAAATAAGGTGATACAAACTGTAATACCTACCGCAACCCAGGCACTGATACGCATAACTTTATTCTTTGGGAATTTATCAGCACAAAAACCGGCAGGAGAAAGTAACAGGATGAAAGGCAAAAGAATCAAGGCATTAACAATGGCTGTTAGAATGATTTGCTCCTGACCGTCATACACTTTAAAGACAGTGTTTTGAATCGTAATCTTATGGCCTAAATCAACAAAGGCATTGAGAAAAATCATTGCGACATAAGGAAGAAAACCACTGAATTTGAATAACTTAGACATTTGCACAACTCCCGGTACTTTTAATTGTTCCTTGTAAATTAATAACTAGTCTTAATTTAAACAACTAACATTGTATTTGTTTTATTTTTATGTTCTATTTGTATTGATTTTCACTACTTTAAGGGATTGTCATGGCTCAATCACTTCATCTTATTAATACCCTGAAAAAAGCACTCAAAGGACACGGGTTGACCTATGCGGATATCGCCAAAAAAATTAATATGTCCGAGGCCAGTATAAAACGGATGTTTTCAGAAAAGAACTTTTCATTAAAAAGACTGGAAGAATTATGTCAGTGTATGGATTTGGAGATATCTGATTTATTAAGCCTGATGAAAGAAGACGAACAAAACATCAGCCAGCTCAGTGAAGGCCAGGAAAAAGAAATCGTTAATGATCTGACGTTATTATTAGTAACGGTTTGCGTTTTAAATCGTTGGTCATTAAACGACATCATGTCGCATTACAAAATATCCGAAACAGAAGGTATTCAATATTTGGCAAAACTGGATCGATTGAAAATTATTGAGCTACTCCCAAAAAATAAAATTAAATTACTTGTTGCTTCCAACTTCACCTGGATAGAAAACGGCCCTATTCAACAATTCTTCCAGTCCAAAGTAGAAAAAGACTTTTTCAATACACGTTTTAAAAAAGCCAATGAGCGTTTGTTTGTTATCAACGGCATGCTGGCGGAAAATTCGAATGCAGTTTTTCAAAAGAAAATGGAAAAACTGATTAAAGAGTTTAATGATTTAAATGACAGCGATGCTGGTTTACCGATAGATGCTCGTCACGGCACAACAGTGGTAATGGCTATTCGCCAATGGGAATATGGCTTGTTTGAGCATATCCGAAAATAATACGAATTAATTTAACAAGAGTTTATTCAAAAACGTTTGTTTTAATTTAAATTGTTGTAATGCATCTTCGCGTGAAATTAATAAACAATTGATTTTATCACCGACTTTTAATTGCCCTAAGATATTCAAATCAGGACTAATGACGTTAGCAATGCGTGGATAACCGCCAATAGTTTGTCCGTCTACTGATGAAATAATGGGTAAACCGGAAGGCGGTATCTGAATACTGCCTTGCACCAGACCTGTTGAAATAAGCTCTACTGACTTTCCAGATATGACTGTATCGCCATCTAACCGTAATCCCATGCGATTTGAGTCGTTTGATACTTTATAAGTCGAATTATAAAAGCGATTGATACTTTCTTTATCAAAACTATCGGCTTCCAGACCTTCAGTGCATCTTAATAAATAAGAGCCACTAAACCTTGTTCTGTATTCTTTCGATAATTCTCGCTTATTCGGTTTATGTTTATCTTTGATTTCTAATATATCTCCTGCTTTAACCTGTCGCCCTTTGTAACCACCAAAGTTAGCCATCAGGTGTGTTGATTGGCTAGCGAAAACTTCATCAACTTTAAGTCTGCCGGCAATCGCAAGATAAGCCCTTACACCTTTTCGCAATTGTTTAAATTCTAAAACATCACCTTTATTAACATGAATAACTTCATTATTAACAATTACAGTATCATTCAGAGTCAACTCAAACTCGGCACCACAAATAGTAATCGAATACGAATCAGTAAACTCTATCGTTGGACCAACAAGTGTTATTTCTATCGCGGCTTGATTAATGTCATTAGAAACCAGCCAGTTTGCTATCTGCAAGGACACACTATCCATTGCACCGCTTCTGGAAATCCCCTGATGCATCAAACCTGTTCGACCTACATCTTGAATACTGGTCTGTAAACCGGGCTTGATAAATATAAGACTCACTGAACTTCCTTACTGAGTTGTTCGTATTCATCTCTGCTGATAGAAACAAAACGAATCTTGTCTAAAGGCTTACCAATAAAAGGAGTTTCGGCCTTTGGATTAAAGATAGAAATCGGTGTTCGTCCTATAATGTGCCAACCTCCTGGACTTTCTACTGGATAGATCCCGGTTTGCCCTCCTCCTATAGCAACAGCACCTGCAGGCACTTTTAATGATGGCGTTGATTTACGTGGACAATGTAATTGCTCGTTCAAGCCACTCAAATATAAAAAACCGGGAAGAAAACCGATCATATTCACTAAATAATCTTCTTGCGTATGTAATGCAATTACCTCAGTGATACTCAAATCACAATGCTTGCCCAAGCCGACCAAATCAGTCCCGTATTCCTCGTCATAACATACCGGAATCTCAATCAAATTAGGGTTATTAGGTTTGATTTGCTCTTTTAAGGATCTCTCAATCGTTTCTTTAATAGAAAGTTCGGTAGCTTCTACATTTATATTTAAAATATCTAGATACAGTGTCAGACTTTGATATGCAGGAACGACATCAATAATTTCATGTGGAAAAGTGTCTCTTAATACTTCAGATAGAAACTGAACTGTTCTTATTAATTCTTCACCTGCTTGCTCGTTAAAATAAATTGTAATTGCTGCATCACTATTCCATTTAAACACTGTTTTTATTTTTACTGGTGTATTCATGCAATGGAAATATTATTTTCAAACAATGCCTTGTTAAGTTTTTTTGCAATGTTTAATGCATTTTCATTATCACCATGTAAACAAATCGTTTTAACCATTGGCGATATCAGTTCACCTGTGATTGACTTTATCGATTGATTCTTTGCTAAGGCAACCGCTTGTTCAATACATGAATCAACTTTATTAATTACCGTGCCTGCTTCTGACCTTGCTGCCAATTTATTTTCAGGTGTGTAACGTCGGTCAATGAAGCCCTCAGGTATAAAACTTAATTGTTTTTCTTCACATACTTTCTGAAAACCACCTTGTGCCAACCCATAAATTTCAATATCAGAAAATGACTCGGCAATATA
>JBELBG010000063.1:0-7126 GCA_042095435.1 Thiotrichaceae bacterium
ACTGCGTGTCCGTCTAAATTTTCTGGCCGCGTATAATGCGGATAGTCCAGTAAACCGTCAACAAAAGAATCTTCATTTGCTGAGTCTTCGTGTCCCAAAACACCCGGTAAAGTTCGACAAACACTGTCTATCATTACCATCGCCGCTAGTTCACCACCGCTGAGAACATAGTCTCCAATCGACCATTCCTCATCGACTTCAGCATCAATTATTCGCTGGTCTATTCCTTCATAGCGACCCGATACTAATATCATGCCGCTCCGTTCAGATAAGTCCTTAACACCAGCTTGATCTAAACGTCTGCCCTGCGGTGACAAATAAATCACCTTGCTATCCGGCTGCGCCTGTTTCGCTTTCGCTATGGCACTACAAACAGGTTCATACATCATCACCATGCCTGGGCCACCACCATAAGAACGGTCATCAACTGTCTTATGTCTATCCTGCGTATAATCACGCGGGTTCCAACTTCTAAACCCAATCAAATCATCATTTACAGCACGGCTAATGACGCCATGTTCTGTAACCGCTGTAAACATCTCCGGAAACAGTGTAATTACATCAAGTTGATACATTTAATCTTCAACCTGCCAATCGACTTGTATTTGTCTGGCTGTTAAATCAACTTGCATCACATATACATCCATAACAAGCGGGATCAATATGTTCTTTTTGTCTTTGTTACCGCTATTTATTACAAGCACATCATTTGCACCTGTCTCGGTAATTTCACTGACTTTACCCAAACTAACTTGTTCCTGATTTATTACTTCAAGCCCAATCAGGTCATGCCAGTAATATTCGCCCTCTTCTAAATCAGGAAGTTGCTCTCGTTGAATTGCAATATCACAATTCATGTAGAGACGAGCCTGTTCCGGACTTTCTATATCAGCAAGCTTAATTAATAATCTCTCACCACGTAGTTGAGAATCTTCAACTTCAATAGACTGCCATGATTTATCAACTTGTATCAGCCAGGGAGAATATTTAAAAATATTCTCTTTTGGTCGTGTAAAGGACATGATTTTCATCCATCCCTTTAGACCGTGTGCCCCACCTATACGACCAATAATAATCTGGGGCTTATTTTCTTCTTGCATTAAATGTTTTAATGCCGATTTCTACTTAAATTAAAATAACTTAAGCACTTAGTGCTTTACTTATGCTGCAGTTGCCGCTGCTACGTTTTCTTTAATGAGCTTTGCAACGCGCTCAGATACTTGAGCTCCTTGAGAAACCCAGTAGTCAACACGTTCCTGTTCGATCTTAAGTTGAACTTCCTGACCTGTTGCTAAAGGATTGAAAAAACCAACGCGCTCCAGTGGACGACCACTATCTGCCTTACGACTATCAATTACCACAATGTGATAATATGGATTTTTTTTAGCACCTTTACGTGACAATCTAATTGTTACCATCAGTCTGATGACCTCTATATAATTCTGAAATAACGAACGGATATAACTACCCGCCTGAAAAAAGGCGCTATTGTACGTAAAAACGTTGAAAAAGAAAGTAAAGACGGTGATTTTACGCTATGTAAAATGCTAACCCAATTATTGTGGAAAACCTCTAAAATCACTGCAAAACAACAGTTAAAATAAAACCTAAATAACCAATCTATCTTATTGTTTTAATTTAATTTTTTAATGTTACTTATGAGCCTACATGAACAAAAGAATCAACTACGAAATGAGATAAAGCAGCTTCGCAGCTTGCTTTCAAAGTCAGATCGGCAAAATATGAGTCAACAAATCGAAAAGTTTTTACTAGAAATAGTTGAATTTAATCAGGCAAAACGTGTGTTTTGCTATATTTCCTATCTGGATGAAGTCGAAACACACTCATTAATAACCGCTTTTTTGCAACAAAATCGAGAGCTAGCCGTACCAAAAATCACGAATAAAACAGAAATGTTGGCTATTCCGTTGTCCGACTTTTCAGAGCTAGAGCCTGATAGACTGGGAATTTTGACACCTAAATCCAATCAGGCAGTAACAAAGTCCTTTGATGTTGCTATAACACCCGGTCTCGGTTTTACCGAAAAAGGGGAACGACTGGGCTACGGACGCGGTTATTACGACAGATGGTTTTCCAAAAATACCGTTAAAACAAAAATAGGACTCGCTTTTGAAGTACAAATTGTCGATGAACTGCCACTAGAAGAAACAGACTTGCCGTTGGATATATTGGTCACGGAGAAAAGAATTATAGATCTAAGAAAACCTTAAATAATCTTTAGCCAGATCTAAAATGTGTTAATTCGACTAATAAGGTTCCCTTATCCAACGCTTGACGTTCCGTAGTCTCTATACGTTCCATTTTTACGAGCCCAATTCCAGGTGCATACCAGCTAGATTGTTTAACGCTAACGACAGTCAAACCAATATAATTACCGGCATCTTTATAAATAGATCCGGACATGGAAACTTTCAAACAGTTTTCAAATTTGCCGGCAGGGACTATTACCGTTTCTTCTAACGAATCGACTTTTACATCCAGGGGCACATTAGCAATAATTTTAAATAGCGTTTTTTGAGGTGGCCCGGTTTTCTGTAACAGTTTTGTTATTGTATTGTCTTGCCACGTTTTACCTATCGTAATATCTTTTGGCAAAATAACTTTTTTATACTCATTTTTAACAGGTGGGTAACTATTTGTATCCAGGTTACCAAGATAATGAGTTCCCTCTTCACTTATCGAATAATATGAGAGAGTACCGTCTATTGATTCTCTTAAATAAGCCGGCTCACCATTCAATTCGCCTTCACCGAGACTATTAAACATGTATTTTTGATTAGACAAACCATCGCGAGTTATTAATGTAACATCGTATTGCCACTTCAAGCCTTTAGTAAGAGGAAAATAAGAATCGCTATTTTCAGCACAAGAAGTACAAAGCCATATCAAAATAAAACTTATTAGATAACTGATTTTAGGCTTGGTCATCTTGTTTAACCCAAACCGAAGCCAGTATTGCACCCGTGACATTGTGCCAAACACTAAATAAAGCACCTGGTAATGCAGTAACGGCTGAAAAATATTGATTTGCCAACACTACAGCCAAACCGGAGTTTTGCATGCCTACTTCTATAGACAGTGTTTTACATGTCATTTTGTCATATCCCATTAACTTCGGCAGAGTGTATCCTGCTACTAGGCCGATCATATTATGCAATGTAACACCGCAAAATAATAACAAACCAAGTTCCGGTAATTTACTATTATTCTTAGCAACGATTACACCAATTATAAAGATAATGGATAATACAGAAATCAGCGGCAAGATGGGTTTAATAAATTCGATTCGTCTATTAAAATAAGTATTGATCAATACACCTGAAATAACAGGAAGGATCACGATAAACAACAAACTTTTCATCATATTAGCGACTTCAACAACAACGCTCTGATCAACATAAAATAATGTAATAACAGGTGTTAATACAATGGCTAGTAATGTAGAAACTGCTGTTAACGATATCGATAAAGCAATATTCGCTTTTGCAAGATAACAAATAACATTTGATGCAGTTCCTCCGGGACAAGCCCCGAGCAATATCAGTCCTGTTGCAAGTGCAATGGGCAGGTTTAGTATCTTTGCCAGCATCCATGCAATCAACGGCATGAGTATGTATTGTAACGAAACACCAAGTAGTATTAATTCAGGTTGTTTGAGAACACGTTTAAAATCATCTGCTTTCAAAGTCATACCCATAGAAAACATGATTAAACCTAATAACGGTACGATGGCCTTACCATAATTGATTAATAAATCTGGTAGAAAAAGTGACACACATGAAATCAATAAGGCACCAACAGGTAATAGAACGACACTCCTACTTTCCAATATAAAGCTCTCCCCGTTTCAATAACATGTCTTTCTCAGTTACACTTTAACAAACTAAACCCGTAAATAAATAATAAGTTAATCAACCATATGGCTGAAACGAATAAATTACATCAGATTAATATGCAATATTCTAATGTAGAAGATCGCATATTATTGAGAACATCAACGGAAAATAATGACGAATATTTATTCTGGTTAACCCGCCGTTATACAAAACTGCTTATGGATATTTTTGATAAAGAGATAGATAAACGAGGCGGAACAACAACCATAGGTGCAAAAAAAGAAACTACTAGTCTTTTAAATGAAGGTGCTTTTGAAAAACCATATGTAGAAGAAACGCCGAAAAACCACCCTTTGGGTGAAGATGGAGTACTCGCATTTGGCATAAAAACAGGCACTGATGACAATGGAAATATGGTATTAATTATCCAGTCAGAGTCCGGTCAAGGTATCACCTACAATCTGAATGACACTCTAATCTACATGTTTTATTCACTATTAACGCAAAGCATTGCCCGGGCTGAATGGGATATTGGTAAACTGTCACAAGACGCTTCAAACAAACAAATCCATTAAATTTTATAATAGCTTCTACCTATTATTTCGATTTAAACAATCAATTTTATTTAAACCTGTTTCTCTCCTAGAATTCTCTTGAATTCAAAATTTAACCCTTTAGGAGAAGTTCAATGTTAGAGAATAGAGAAGGTCAAAATATACCTAATGTCACATTTCGTGTAATTGAAAATGGTGACTGGATAGACATCACTACCGATAATCTTTTTGCTGGAAAAACGGTAATTGTTTTTTCATTGCCCGGTGCATTTACGCCGACATGTTCAAGTACTCATTTACCACGCTTTAATGAGTTAGCCCCTGTATTTAAACAAAACGGTGTTGATGAAATTGTTTGTATTTCAGTCAATGACACATTTGTTATGAATGCATGGAAAGAAAATCAGGAATCAAATAATGTCACTGTACTTCCTGATGGTAATGGTGAATTTACCGATGGCATGGGAATGTTAGTCGGTAAAGAAGATTTAGGTTTTGGCAAACGTTCATGGCGGTATTCAATGCTAGTTAAAGATAAAAAAATAGAAAAGATGTTCATTGAAGCAGAAATTGAAGGCGATCCGTTTGAAGTATCTGATGCGGATAGCATGTTGAACTATATCAATGCTAACGCAGTTAAACCGGAGTTTGTATCCATCATTTCACGTAAAGGCTGTATTCACTGTGAAAGAGCAAGAAAAGCACTACAAGCCAATGATATGCCTTACGAGGAAATCGAACTAGGTGAAGGGGTAACTAGTCGTTCATTGAGAGCAATATCTGGAGCTACAACAACACCGCAAGTCTTCATAGGTGGCAAATTGATTGGTACAGCCGATCAACTGGAAGCCTACTTAAGAGAAAAAAATCAGAAAGCCGCTTAAGACTACTAGCTTAACAGACCTCCCCTTCAATTGATTGTTAAGCATTTTGAGCCATGTTCCTTGCATGGCTCTTTTTATTTACATTGATGGATGTGTATATAGTGAGGCTCAAGAGTACGAAAGAACTAAAAAAAACAAATACATCACACTTTACTCTTTTATAACTTTAATAAGTTTATTTTCATTTCCTATACTAACCACATCAAAAATTAATCCAAGGTACAAAAAATGAAATTACTATTAAGTTTAGTGTTCTCTTTATCTTTAAGTTCAACTGTTATGGCAGAGGGTAAATCAAGCGGTGGTGATGATTTTAGAAAAACTGCAACTGAATATCAGGAAAAAGCAAACAAGTACGCAACTAAAGAAAACCATAAAGTCGCAGCGCTATACACACGTCTTTCAGAAATAAAACTTGATGCCGCGAACAAAGCAGATAAAGGTGAATGGGATGCGATAGACTGGAGCGAATATCACAAAATAAACAAACAACTTTCAGATAAATAAACGTTCTTATAATTTTTTTTATCCAAAAATAAAAAAAGGGGCATAAAGCCCCTTTTATTTTGGAAAAATTTTCTTTTATTAAGCTTCAGCTGCTTCAGCAGCAACTGCTTTCATACTCAGTCGTACACGACCTTGTTTATCAACTTCCAGCACCTTAACTTTTACGATATCACCCTCGCTTAGTTTATCGCTAACATTTTCAACGCGTTCTTCAGATATTTGAGAAATGTGAACCAGACCATCCTTACCCGGAAGAATATTAACGAAAGCACCAAAGTCCATTAGTTTGGCGACTTTACCTTCGTATGTTTTACCGACTTCAATATCAGCGGTAATTTGTTCTACACGTTTTAATGCCGCATCACCCGCTGCTTTATCAGTTGCAGCAATCTTGACTGTGCCATCATCATCAATATCAACCGTTGCACCGGTTTCTTCACAAATCGCACGAATCGTTGCACCGCCTTTACCAATAACGTCACGAATCTTATCCGGATGAATTTTAATTGTTGTGATACGTGGAGCAAACTCGGACATTTCTTCTTTATGATTCGATAGAACCGCATTCATTTTACCAAGAATATGCAGGCGACCTTCCTGTGCCTGAGTTAAGGCCACATCCATAATTTCCTTGGTGATGCCGTCAATTTTGATATCCATTTGTAAAGCAGTAATTCCTTTTTCAGAACCGGCAACTTTAAAATCCATATCACCAAGATGATCTTCATCACCCATGATGTCAGAAAGAACAACGAATTTATCGCCTTCTTTTATCAAGCCCATTGCGATACCCGCAACAGGTGCATCCAAGTGAACACCCGCATCCATTAACGCCAAACTACTGCCACACACTGAAGCCATCGAACTTGAACCATTTGATTCGGTAATTTCAGAAACGACTCGAATCGCATAAGGGTATTCTTCCATATCAGGCATAACACCTAAGACACCACGCTTAGCTAAACGACCATGGCCAATTTCTCGACGCTTAGGCGTGCCAACACGACCAGTTTCATTCACACAGAATGGAGGAAAGTTATAATGGAACATAAAAGGATCTTTTTTCGAACCTTCTATTGCATCTATAATTTGTGCATCACGTTGCGTGCCTAAAGTAACAACAACAATGGCCTGAGTTTCACCACGCGTAAATAAAGCAGAACCATGTGTACGAGGTAAAACACCTGTCTCAACAGTAATCGGACGAATCGTTTTTGAATCACGACCATCAATCCGATTTTCACCTGACAAAACACTACTACGAACAATGTGACTTTCAAGTGACTCTATTGCATCAGAGATGACCGCACCAGACCATTGTGGC
>JBELBG010000064.1:0-7094 GCA_042095435.1 Thiotrichaceae bacterium
GCACCGGCCTTCTAAGCCGGGGGTTAGAGGTTCGAGTCCTCTCAGGCGCGCCAATTTCTAGTATAATTATTCTTTGGTAAAATATGTTTATGGTGAGCGTAGCTCAGTTGGTAGAGCCCCGGATTGTGATTCCGGTCGTCGTGGGTTCGAGCCCCATCAGTCACCCCATTTACTCTTAACATTCCAAAACATTGCGGGCCATTAGCTCAGCTGGCAGAGCAGGGGACTCTTAATCCCAAGGTCGTAGGTTCGACCCCTACATGGCCCACCAATTTTTATCGAGTTAAATCATTATTACTTAAAGGCAAGCTACGAATTCTTTCTTTGCAAGCGCAACTTATGTTGAACCTGAAAGTTTAGATTACTTACTTATTTAATCAAAAAGGATTTTAGCGAGATTATCTGCCGTTAAGTCAATGAGGTTGAGACTTATATTTTTGCGCTCTTCGCCTCGCGTAACATCAATATTGATCGCTTTATTTAAATTGATTTCTTTTTTCATGGCGGCTTTCTGAGTGCCTGCTAATTGTCTATCAGATAACCATGTTTTAATGAGAGGAGACTCACCCTCATCTAACGTTAAAACAGCTAGGCCATTTGGTGTAGGTAGAAAAATGGCCTCTTGTGCTAATTGAAATCTATTTATAATTAAAGTCTTCGATATTAACATTGCAGTGGCAACAATGCCGGCAATCTCATTGTCGATTATTTTCGTGTCTGGCGAATTAGAACGTTCAAATATTCTTTCTATGGCATGTTTGCTGATAGTCAGAAATGTATACGATTCCGGGTTGTCTTTATGCAGTCTGTAGTCAACTCTATAACAATCTATATAAAACCTGGAATTATCAGTCTGCCAGAACAAGATAAAGGTACAGTTATTCTTTTTTAGGCGATATCGCTTTTCAACTTTCATTATTACAGCATCACCCGCTGTGTCTAAGATAAGAGCGACCAGTTTTTTATAAAAATTAGCAAGAGTGATTGTTTTGAAGGTATGCGCAGGGGCTTTCATCCTTGATTGGATGCCCTCGCGTAATTCTCTGCAGGCTCTCTTTGCAAGTCCTTTAGCTAGTGATTCATCAACCGTAATCATAATCAAAATATGGCGTAAATATGTTGTTATAGCCAGCAATTAAAGCCAACTTTCGATAAAATACCTTAATAAAATGACTTAAGCCATGACTAAAAAATGTCCATGTATTGAATTTAGCTTGAAGCGAATCATTTTAATCGTAATCCTACGCCGGGTAGCGGTACAGATGGGTATTGAGGAAGGTGGTTTTTCAGATAACATAAGAAATGAATTGCGCTCTGGTACTTTTAAACGAATTCTCGAATGGCAAACGGCATCCGGTGTATTACGTTTTGGTATTCCTGATAGAACCGACGGTCAAGTTAGAATGGAAATCATCCATGCAAATAATTTTGCTTCCGGTGAGAATAATTTCTGGAGTACCGAAGCGCTTAGATAGTTATATTTTCTACAGCTGAGTAATATTAAAGTGACAGAATTATTATAAGTATTACAATAACCGGCACGATGGAACATTAGTCATTTTAGCTGTCTAAAAAACATGGTAGAAAAGAACATACTAAACCGAATAATGATTTTATTGATGGTGATTTTGCTATCAATTTCATTCTCCGCTATTTCTGAAGAAGACGAAAAGCGTAGCGTTAAGCCTATAGACGGTGAATTGGTCTTACCTGACGATTACAATAAAGCAGAAGATAAAAAATGTGTTACGGTCTGTGATCGTTGGGGGGAAGACTGTATACTCAACCCGAGTACGGGTAGTCGGAAGTGTCGGCGAGTATGCAAATCATTTGCTGAACAATGTTTTTAAAAACGTTATTATCTAGCCCACCTGTTATATCCAGATTTACAATACAAACTAGCGACGAATAGAATTAATTTTCTTGTTAAAGATGTTTGTTGTATGGGAGCAGTTTGTGCTTATTAAAAACAGAGAAACAGGTGTTTCTCGAGCCAAAATAAAGCGAAAGTGGCGGAATTGGTAGACGCGCTGGTTTTAGGTACCAGTATCGTAAGATGTGAGAGTTCGAGTCTCTCCTTTCGCACCAATTAAGATATCTTAGCTATATTATTATGAAACAATAATGTTTATAGTTAAGGTATTGAATTTATTTAATATTTGAGGTTTATTAGTAGGATGCAAGTATCAGTAGAAAATACCAGTTCGCTTGGGCGTAAGATTAAAGTTGAACTGCCACAAGATCAGATCAGCACGGAAGTGAATAATCGTCTTCAAAATATGACCAAGACGACAAAGATTCAGGGTTTTCGGCCAGGAAAAGTACCTTTAAAAGTGATTCAAGGCCGTTATGGTGTTCAGGTGCGCAAAGAAGTCGTTGGATCAATGGTAGAAAAGAGTCTTTATGACGCTATCAAACAGGAAAACCTTAATATCGCCGGTCTGCCAAAAATTGATGAATTGAGTGATGAAATTGGCAAAGATGTAGCCTATACCGCAGTTTTTGAAATTTACCCTGAAGTGACTCTCAAGCCTATGGCCGATGTTAAGGTCGAGAAAATGACTTGTGATGTGTCTGATGATGATGTTGCGAAAATGATAGAAATGCTCCGTAAGCAACGTCGTGAGTTAAAGCCTATCGAAAGAGCGGCGAAAGAAGGCGATAGCATCAATATTGATTTTGAGGGCTTTATTGATGGTGAAGCTTTTGAGGGTGGTAAAGCCGAAGGTTATGACCTTGAGTTAGGGGCTAACAGTTTTATTGAAGGCTTTGAGGAAGGATTGATAGGAAAGTCTGCTGGCGATGACGTTACTTTGGATTTGAAATTTCCCGATGACTATGGAAATGACGCTTTAAAAGGAAAGCAGACCGAATTTAAGATCAAAGTTAATTTGGTTAACGAGTCTGTCCTGCCTGAAATTAATGAAGCTTTTATGGAACAGTTTGGCGTTAAAGATGGTAAAGAAGACACATTGAGTGCTGAAATCCGTCGTAATATGGAACGTGAGGTTGAGTTGGCGACGCGTCGACAATTGAAGGAAACGGTATTTGAGTCTTTACGTGAAGTAAACGAGATTGAATTACCGGAATCGTTGATTGAGAGTGAACAACACCGTATCAAGCATGAAATGGAAGAACGACTAAAACAGCAAGGTTTGGATGGCGGCGCGGTTGGCGATGCAGATGTGTCTTTATTTGCAGATGAGGCTAAAAAGCGTGTTTCATTACAATTAGTTGTGGGTGAAATCATTAAGCAAAATAAATTGAGTTTTGATCCGGAAAAAGTACGCCAGATGATCGAACAAGCAGCAGCTGGCTATGACGATCCTGATAGTGTAATAAACTGGTATTACTCCGATGAAAAGAACCTGAAAGAAGTCGAATCGTTGGCTCTCGAAGAGAGTGTGATTGACTGGGTATTGGCGCATGCAACTGTTTCTGACAAGGCATGTACGTTTGACGAAATAATGAATAAAGGGCAGACTGCGGGCTAAAGTTATTACAGATTATCCCGATATAAATTGCTATGAATAATATTGAAACTCAAGCTCTTAATTTAGTGCCAATGGTCGTTGAACAGACCTCCAGAGGTGAGCGCTCCTACGACATCTATTCGCGACTTCTTAAAGAACGCATCGTTTTCTTGGTTGGCGCGGTTGATGATAATGTCGCTAATGTGATTGTTGCACAACTGCTTTTCCTGGAATCAGAAAACCCGGATAAAGATATCCATTTTTATATCAACTCCCCTGGTGGCGCGGTAACTGCTGGTATGGCAATTTATGACACCATGCAGTTTATTAAGCCTCAAGTGAGTACGATGTGTCTTGGTCAAGCGGCTAGTATGGGATCATTACTATTAGCTGGCGGTGAAAAAGGTAAGCGTTATTGTCTGCCTCATTCCCGTGTCATGATTCACCAGCCTTTAGGCGGGTTTCAAGGGCAAGCAACGGACATTGACATACACGCCAAAGAAATTTTGTATATTCGTGAACGACTTAACCAAGTCTTAGCGCATCATACTGGCCAAACGATTGAAACTATCCAAAAGGATACTGACCGCGATAACTTTATGAGCGCGGAAGCAGCGAAAGAATATGGGCTGATTGATAGTGTCCTGAATGAAAGGTCTGGTTTGCCGGAAGAAGTTGATAAAGAGGCGGATGAAGAATCAGAGTAATTTATTTAATACTGTCAGGAGTAAATAATGACTGATAATAAAGAGGGTAAAAACGGCGGCGGTGATCGCCTGCTATATTGTTCCTTCTGTGGTAAGAGCCAGCATGAAGTTAGAAAGTTGATTGCCGGTCCTTCTGTATTTATCTGTGATGAATGTGTCGAATTATGTAATGACATTATTCGCGAAGAAATTCAGGAGAAATCTGTTAGCGGTGTTGGTTCTGCATTACCTACACCACACGAAATTAACAAGATTTTGAATGAATACGTTATCGGTCAGGAAAGAGCAAAGAAAATCCTTTCTGTTGCTGTATACAATCACTATAAGCGTCTTGAGCAAGGTGTTAAAAAGTCAGACGTTGAATTATCGAAAAGTAATGTTCTACTTATTGGCCCTACCGGTAGTGGTAAAACCTTGTTGGCCGAAACGATGGCGCGATTACTGAATGTGCCTTTTACCATTGCTGATGCAACGACATTAACCGAAGCAGGCTATGTCGGCGAAGACGTTGAAAATATCATCCAGAAACTATTACAGAAATGTGATTACGACGTTGATAAAGCGCAGACTGGTATTGTCTATATTGACGAAATCGACAAGATTTCACGCAAATCAGATAACCCGTCAATTACACGAGATGTTTCTGGCGAAGGTGTTCAACAGGCATTATTAAAGCTGATTGAAGGCACTGTGGCTTCTGTGCCTCCTCAAGGCGGGCGTAAGCACCCGCAACAGGAGTTTCTGCAGGTTAATACCGCTAATATCCTGTTTATCTGTGGTGGTGCTTTTGCAGGACTTGATAAAATTATCCGTGAACGCTCAGAAAAGGGCGGTATTGGCTTTTCTGCAGAAGTAAAAGGTAAAGAGGATAAGAAGAGTATTAGTGAAGTCATCCATACTGTTGAGCCAGAAGATCTAATCAAATACGGCTTGATTCCTGAATTTGTCGGTCGTTTACCTGTTGCAGCAACATTGTCTGAACTTGACGAAGAACAACTCTTGCAAATCTTACAAGAACCTAAAAATGCAATTACCAAGCAATATACGCGATTATTTGATATGGAAGGCTGTGAGCTTGAGTTTCGTGAAGACTCCTTGCGTGCTGTGGCCAGAAAATCGATGGAGCGTAAAACAGGTGCGCGTGGATTACGTTCAATAATGGAAAATGTGTTATTGGATACAATGTATGATTTACCTTCTATGGATAATGTCGCTAAAGTCGTGATTGATGAAGGTGTGATTAATGGTGAATCAGAGCCTTTGATGATTTATGAAGGTTCTGACATGTCAAAAGCTGCATCTGAGTAAGATTTTCTAATTTCCTGCCGAATATTTGCATGATTAGTGCATAACTCTAATCATGCATCTTGAAAAAGAGAAATAAGCTACCATATCGTTTTAAGGTATACTTATTTAACTCGAAAAATTGATAAAAGGTTTTTATGACAAAAGAAACTGAAACACTTCCTGTTCTTCCCCTCCGTGATGTCGTTGTTTATCCACATATGGTTATTCCCTTGTTTGTCGGACGTGAAAAGTCGATTAAAGCGTTGGATAAAGCGATGGAAGGTAGTAAACAAATCTTACTCGTTGCGCAAAAAAGCGCTGCTGAGGATGAGCCCGGTCAAGATGAAACCTATGATATTGGAACGCTTGCCAATATTTTACAGCTATTAAAATTACCCGATGGCACGATTAAGGTTTTAGTCGAAGGTACAGCCAGAGCAAGCATAGAAGATTATCGTGATGAAGATGGCATGTTTGTCGCTGATGTTGAATTACTTGAAGCTATTGTCGCCGATGAACAGGAAATGGACGTGCATGCGCGTTCAGCAATGAATCAGTTCGAGCAGTATGTAAAATTAAACAAGAAAGTTCCGCCAGAAATTATTTCCTCGCTTACCAGTATTGATGATGCCAGTCGTTTGGCGGATACGATCGCAGCGCATATGTCGATAAAAATAGAGGAAAAACAACATGTTCTGGAAATTATCGATATAAAAGAACGCCTTGAGCATCTGATTCATTTGATGGAATCAGAGATTGATTTGTTGCAGGTCGAAAAACGTATTCGTGGACGTGTGAAGTCGCAAATGGAAAAAAGTCAGCGCGAGTATTATTTGAATGAGCAGATGAAAGCGATTCAGAAAGAGTTGGGTGAAATGGATGATGTGCCTAATGAAATTGATGAATTAACCGATAAAATTGAAAAAGCAGGTATGCATAAAGAGGCTAAGGAAAAGGCTGATTCAGAATTAAATAAACTGAAAATGATGTCGCCGATGTCTGCTGAGGCAACGGTAGTTCGTAATTACATAGACTGGCTTGTTGGTGTGCCATGGAAAAAGCGTAGTAAGGTTTCACAAGATATAGCCAAAGCAGAAAACATACTTGAAGAAGATCATTATGGATTGGAAAAAGTAAAAGAACGTATTCTCGAATATCTTGCTGTACAACAACGCGTCAAGAAAATGAAAGGTCCTATCTTATGCCTGGTCGGTCCTCCTGGTGTCGGTAAAACATCACTTGGTCGTTCTATCGCTAGAGCAACAAACCGTAAATTTGTTCGCATGTCTTTAGGCGGTGTCCGTGACGAAGCTGAAATTCGAGGTCATAGGCGAACCTATATCGGTTCTATGCCGGGTAAAATTGTTCAAGGCATGTCAAAAATTGGTAAGAAAAACCCGCTTTTCTTACTTGATGAAATAGACAAGATGGCAATGGATTCACGAGGCGATCCAGCATCGGCTTTACTGGAAGTTTTGGATCCGGAACAAAATAATACGTTTAACGACCATTATCTTGAAGTTGATTATGATTTATCCGAAGTTATGTTTGTGACGACGGCGAATAGTTTAAATATTCCCGGACCTTTATTAGATCGTATGGAAATTATTCGCATCTCCGGTTATAC
>JBELBG010000065.1:0-7033 GCA_042095435.1 Thiotrichaceae bacterium
AAAAAGAATGGGGAGATTTAATTTCTGAAACATTAAACAAAGCAAAACTAATTACACCTGAAATTTCAGCGAGAACAGCGGGTTCTTTTGGTTTACGTGCTTCAAACAAGTCCGCAACGCGAGGTAGACCACCAGTAATATCGCGTGTTTTTGAAGATTCTTGTGGTAGACGCGCAATGACATCGCCAATACTAACTTCCTTACCGTCGGTTACATTAATAACCGCTTTCGAGGGTAGTAGGTAATGTGCAGCCTGTTCTGTACCAGGAATATTTATATCATCACCATTTTCATCAACCAGCTTAACAGCAGGACGTAAATCTTTTGCATTCGCCGCACGCTGCTTTGGATCCATAACAACAATACTGGTTAAACCAGTAATTTCATCCGTTTGACTTGTGACAGTTGTACCATCAATGATGTCTGAGAACTGAACACGACCTTTTACTTCTGTAATCACCGGATGTGTATGAGGATCCCATGATGCGATTTGCTGGCCGGCTTCAACTTTGTCTCCTTCACCAACAGTTAAAACTGCTCCATAAGTCAATTTATAATGTTCACGCTCACGACCAGTTTCGTCACGCAGCAGAATTTCACCTGAGCGAGAAACCACAACTTTATTGCCGCTTTCTTGTTCAAGCGTTTTAACATTCTTTAAGTAAATAGTACCAACATTTTTTACTTCGATATTGCTAACTGCAGCAGCTCTTGAAGCAGCACCACCAATATGGAAAGTACGCATAGTTAGCTGGGTTCCTGGTTCACCAATTGATTGTGCAGCAATAACGCCGACTGACTCACCGATATTAACCAGATGACCACGACCTAAATCGCGACCGTAACATAATCGACAAGCGCCATATCGAGTTTCACAGGTAATGGTTGAGCGAACCATAACCCGATCAACACCTTTCTCATCAAGTACATCAACCCAATGCTCATCAAGTAAGGTACCTGCAGGCGCAACTACTTCTCCATCTAGGTTTGTAGCATCTTCTAATAAGACTCGACCTAATACCAACTCTCTTAAAGGCTCAATAACATCACCACCTTCGATAATTGGTGTCATTTCCAGACCTTCTGTTGTACCACAGTCTTCTTCTGCGATAACCAGATCCTGAGAAACATCAACCAGACGGCGAGTCAGATAACCTGAGTTAGCTGTTTTTAATGCTGTATCAGCCAAACCTTTACGTGCACCGTGCGTTGAGATGAAGTATTGAAGTACGTCCAAGCCCTCACGGAAGTTTGCAGTAATCGGGGTTTCAATAATCGAGCCATCCGGCTTCGCCATCAAACCACGCATACCTGCAAGCTGTCTTATCTGTGCCGCCGAACCACGAGCGCCTGAGTCAGCCATCATATAAATTGAATTAAATGAATCCTGTTCAACTTCTTTACCATCAATATCAACTTTCTGTTCAACACCCAGTTTGTCCATCATTGCTTTCGCAACCTGATCATTGGTACGCGACCAAATATCGACAACCTTGTTATAACGTTCACCATCAGTAATCAAACCTGATGCATATTGGTCCTGAAAGTTTTTAACCTGATCTTCAGCCTTACCGATAATGTCTTCTTTATCGCCTGGCACGACCATATCTTCGATGCCAATAGAAACGCCCGCACGAGTTGAATATTTAAAACCGGTATACATTAATTGATCAGAAAAGATAACCGTCTGTTTTAATTCCAGTCTGCGATAACAGGTGTTAACCAGTTGCGAAATAGTTTTCTTGGTCATCACTTTATCGATAAATTCAAATGGAATTTCATCCGGCAAGATACGAGATAACAACGCACGACCTACTGTTGTATCGTAACGTTTCAAGGTAACTTGCTTATCACCGTTTTCATCAAGTGTTACTTCACGAATACGACACTTAATTCTCGCATGCAATGAAACAATATCACTTTCATAAGCACGATTGACTTCATTAACATCTGTAAAGGCCATGTTCGTGCCTTTCGCATCAACTGATTCACGTGTTAAGTAATACAAGCCTAAGACCACATCTTGAGTAGGTACAATAATAGGTTCACCGTTAGCGGGTGAAAGAATATTATTGGTCGACATCATCAATGTTCGTGCTTCAAGTTGCGCTTCAATAGAAAGCGGCACGTGAACAGCCATCTGGTCACCATCAAAGTCAGCGTTAAACGCTGTACAAACTAATGGGTGCAGATTGATCGCTTTGCCTTCAATAAGTACAGGCTCAAATGCCTGAATACCTAATCTATGCAATGTTGGTGCACGGTTAAGCATGATAGGGTGTTCACGAATCACTTCTTCAAGTACATCCCAGACTTCAGAACCTTCACGTTCAACCAGTTTTTTAGCTGCTTTAATGGTTGTCGCAAGACCTCGTCTTTCCAGTTTACTAAAAATAAATGGCTTGAATAATTCCAACGCCATCTTTTTAGGAATACCACATTGGTGCAAACGTAAGGTAGGACCAACAACGATAACCGAACGACCAGAGTAATCGACACGTTTACCTAACAGATTTTGACGGAAACGACCTTGTTTACCTTTAATCATATCTGCCAATGATTTTAATGGCAGTTTGTTTGTACCTGTAATAGCGCGGCCACGACGACCATTATCTAATAAGGCATCAACAGACTCCTGCAACATACGTTTTTCATTACGTACGATGATGTCAGGAGCGTTCAAATCAAGTAATCGTTTCAAACGATTATTTCGGTTAATCACACGACGGTATAGATCGTTAAGATCCGAAGTTGCAAAACGACCGCCATCCAGAGGAACCAAAGGACGTAACTCTGGCGGTAATACTGGCAGAACCAACATAACCATCCATTCAGGTTTATTACCTGAGTCTTTAAACGACTCCAGTAGTTTCAATCGTTTAGTTAACTTACGTAATTTCGTTTCGGAATTCGTATTCGGAATTTCTTCTCTTAATACAGCAATTTCTTCATCCAGATCAATTTGTTTTAACAATGAACGAATTGCTTCAGCACCCATCTTCGCTTCAAACTCATCACCGTACTGCTCAATCGCTTCAAGGTAATTTTCTTCTGTCAGCATTTGACCTTTTTCAAGATCGGTCATGCCTGGCTCGATTACCGCATAGGCTTCAAAGTAAAGAATGCGTTCAATTTCACGCAAGGTCATATCCAACATCAATCCCATTCTTGATGGTAATGATTTTAAGAACCAGATATGCGCAACAGGGCTAGCTAAATCAATATGCCCCATACGTTCACGTCTTACTTTTGATAGCGTAACTTCAACACCACACTTTTCACAAACAACACCACGATGTTTAAGTCTTTTATATTTTCCACATAAACATTCGTAATCTTTTACTGGGCCAAATATTTTCGCACAGAAAAGACCATCACGTTCTGGTTTGAACGTTCTGTAGTTAATCGTTTCTGGTTTTTTAACTTCTCCAAAAGACCATGATCGAATTTTTTCAGGTGATGCTAAACCTATTGCAATAGCATCAAATTCTTCAACTTGTCCCTGTTGCTTTAATAGCTTGAGTAAATCTTTCAAGGTGTGCCTCCTATGGAGATTTGTTCGGAAACGAATCCGAAAATTGAAACATTAATATTCATATCAATCATTCTGGCCTATCCTATTGATCAAGTTCGATATCGATACCAAGTGATCGAATCTCTTTAACCAGTACATTAAATGATTCCGGCATGCCTGCTTCCATATGGTGATCCCCATCAACAATGTTTTTATACATTTTGGTACGACCATTCACATCATCCGATTTAACAGTCAACATTTCCTGCAAGGTGTAAGCAGCGCCATACGCTTCAAGCGCCCAAACTTCCATTTCACCAAAACGCTGACCACCGAACTGAGCTTTACCACCCAATGGTTGTTGTGTAACCAAACTGTATGGTCCGGTTGAACGTGCATGCATTTTGTCATCAACCAAGTGATTCAGTTTCAGCATATACATGTAACCGACGGTTACTTTGCGCTCGAAAACATCACCAGTACGACCGTCATATAACGTCATTTGACCATCATCAGGTAAATCAGCAAGCTTAAGCATTGCTTTAATTTCTTTTTCAGTAGCACCATCAAAAACTGGGGTTGCCATTGGCACGCCACCTTTTAAGTTATGTGCTAACTCGGTAATTTCTTCATCAGAAAATGAGGCTAAGTCTTCTTGCTTACCACTGGTGTTATAAACCTTGCCAAGAAATTCTCTAACTTCTTCGGTTTGAACATGTTGCTCAAGCATCTTACCGATCTTGTTACCAACACCTTTCGCAGCCCAGCCTAAATGCGTTTCCAGAATCTGTCCGACATTCATTCGAGAAGGTACGCCAAGTGGATTCAATACAACATCAACAGGTGTTCCGTCTTCCATATAAGGCATGTCTTCAACAGGAACGATGGTAGAAATCACACCTTTGTTACCGTGACGTCCTGCCATTTTATCGCCTGACTGAACACGACGCTTAACAGCAAGATAAACCTTAACCATTTTCAAGACGCCCGGCGCTAAATCATCACCAGAGGTAATCTTTGCACGCTTTTCTTCAAAACGACGGTCAAAGTCTTCTTTTAATGCTTCAAACTGTTGTGCCGCATCTTCTAATTGTTTATTCGCGTTATCATTTTCAAGACGAATTTCAAACCATTTTTCGCGTGTTGTTTCATCAAGGTATTCTTTGGTAATTTTATCGCCTGCTTTCAAGCCAGAAGGACCACCAGAAGCGACTTTACCCACTAACAGTTTTTCAATACGTTGATAAACACCGGCTTCCATAATACGAAGTTGGTCGTTTAAGTCTTTTCTTACACTGTTTAATTCTGCTTCTTCAATTTCCAGTGCACGCGCATCTTTCTCAACACCGTCACGAGTGAAAACCTGTACATCAATAACAGTACCGTTCATGCCTGAGGGCACGCGTAATGACGTGTCTTTTACATCAGAGGCTTTTTCACCAAAGATAGCTCTGAGTAGTTTTTCTTCCGGTGTTAATTGTGTTTCACCTTTAGGTGTGACTTTACCAACAAGAATATCGCCAACATTAACTTCTGCACCAATATAAACAACACCAGATTCATCCAGTTTATTTAAAGCACTTTCACTAACATTAGGAATATCTGAAGAAATTTCTTCAGATCCTAATTTAGTATCACGCGCAACACAGGTTAATTCCTCGATATGAATTGTGGTATAGCGATCTTCTTTAACCAGCTTTTCTGAAAGTAAGATCGAATCCTCAAAGTTGTATCCATTCCATGGCATGAATGCAACCAGCATATTCTGACCTAATGCCAACTCGCCCATATCGGTAGAAGGACCGTCTGCAAGAACATCACCCTTGGTAATTTTATCGCCTGTTTTAACTAATGGTTTTTGGTTAATACAGGTATTCTGATTAGAACGGGTATATTTAGTTAAGTTATAAATATCGACCCCGGGCTCACCAGCAACAACTTCATTATCGTTAACACGAACAACGATACGGCTAGCGTCGACAGAATCAACAATACCACCACGTTCAGAAACAACGGTTACACCGGAGTCAATCGCAACACGTCTTTCCATACCAGTTCCGACTAATGGCTTGTCCGCTCTTAATGTTGGTACAGCCTGACGCTGCATGTTTGAACCCATTAATGCACGGTTAGCATCATCATGTTCAAGGAATGGAATCAATGAAGATGCCACGGACACGATTTGTCGAGGTGACACATCCATATAGTTGATCTTGTCTGGCGTAGACATAGTGAACTCATTCTGGAATCGTGCAGAAACCAGTTCATCAATCAATTTATCACTCGCATCTATTGTTGCGCTTGCTTGTGCAATCACATAATCGCCTTCTTCGATAGCAGACAAGTATTCAATCTCGTCCGTTACTTTCCCGTCTGTTACTTTACGATAAGGCGTTTCCAGGAAACCATATTCATTGGTTCGCGCATAAATAGCTAATGAGTTAATCAAACCAATGTTTGGTCCTTCAGGTGTTTCAATCGGACAAACACGGCCATAATGCGTTGGGTGTACGTCACGGACTTCAAAACCCGCACGTTCGCGTGTTAAACCACCTGGGCCTAATGCAGAAATACGTCGTTTATGTGTGATTTCTGATAAAGGATTATTTTGATCCATAAACTGAGACAACTGACTCGAACCAAAAAACTCTTTAATGACAGCAGATACTGGTTTTGCATTAATAATCTCTTGCGGCATTAAGCCTTCTGATTCAGCCAGGCTTAAGCGTTCTTTAACAGCACGTTCAACTCGAACAAGTCCGACGCGGAACTGGTTCTCTGCCATTTCTCCAACGCTTCGAATACGACGATTACCAAGATGGTCGATATCATCGACAACACCTTTACCATTACGAATATCAAGCAAGACCTGCATAACAGCCACGATATCTTCGTTTGATAGTACGCCTTCACCTTCTGCTTCTTTACGGCCAACACGACGATTAAACTTCATTCGTCCAACCGCAGAAAGATCATAGCGATCAGCACTAAAGAATAAATTCTTAAACAAATTCTCTGCCGCATCTTTTGTAGGAGGCTCACCTGGAAGCATCATGCGATAGATTTCAATCTGTGCTTCCAGTTGATTATTACTTTGATCAGCACGAAGAGTATTCGCAATAAACGAACCACTATCCAATTCGTTGGTATAGATGGTTTCAATTCCAAGACCTTTACCTTTGTATTCGGTTATGTGTTCAAGAAGCTCTTCTGTAATTTCAGTGTTCGCTGGAAAGATAAGTTCACCGGTTTCTTCATCAACGATATCAACAATATCTTTAGCAACAACTTTTCCAATCAGAAATTCAACCGGAACAGTTAATTTCGTTAAACCTGCTTTTTCAATTTCTCTAATATGACGTGCAGTAATGCGACGTTCTTTTTCTACGATAATCTTGCCGCTTTTCGTTGTGATTTCAAATGATGCTGTTTCACCACGTAAACGTTCAGCGACTAATTCCAATGTGATGCTTTTACTTGAAACCTGGAACGAATCGGTATCAAAGAAAATATAAAAGA
>JBELBG010000066.1:0-7026 GCA_042095435.1 Thiotrichaceae bacterium
AGGCTGGTATATTTGCTGACTAAATGGTGTTCCAGTGCAGTGTCTATGATGGTTTGTTTAATAGATACAAATTCAGCATCGCGTTTTTGTTGCATCAGTGCGGCGATTTTCTTTCTTGCCCATAATGCGGAGATTCCTTCACGGCTTTGTCCACCATCAAGTTTCAAACCTGATGCCCAGGTTTTGCCAGCGATATTTCCGGTGATTTTTATATCACCAAGTTGATGTTTTGTTTTTGCTGTTATTAATAAAGGTTCGCCTTTGTAAAGGTCGGCAATTTTTTGAGGCCAGATTTCCATGTCGGACTCCATCCAGTCTATAGCAATATCTTTTAATACCGGATTTTCAATCTTCTCAAACAATGCCTGCATTTTTGTTTGTACTTCTTGCAGCTTGCCAATATAAGTATGAGTGCCGCGACCAAAGTTAGCGGCGCGTTGCATAAAGTGTGAATTAGGGGCAGAACCAATTCCTATAGTAAATAAGCGACTGTTACCCAATTTGTTTTGTATAATTTCAAATAGTGCTTGTTCATTGCCGATACTGCCATCTGTTAAAAAGATAACTTGACGTAAAAAGCCATTGCTTGATTGATTGTTAAGCGCAGCATTTAAAGCGGAAGCCATTTCAGTTCCGCCATTCGCTTCTAGTGACCGTACATAACGCGATGCTTTATCCAGTGTTTGTTGATTAAAGGGCTGAGAATCACTAAAGAGCTTTGAGGTGAAGGAGTTAAATTGAATAACATTAAACTTATCGCTTGGCTTAAGTTGTGTTAAAGCCAGCTCAAGTGCAGCTCTGGCCTGTATGATCGATTGGCCGCCCATAGAACCGGATGTATCAATCACATAAATAATTTCGCGTGGTAATGATTGTGCCTGTTGTGTTTCTGGTGGCACCATCATAATCATCGCATAGGTTTCACCGTTCTTTTCTTCAGTAAACAGTGCCGCTTTTGGAGCAACAGCAGGTATAGGCTTCCAGGTTAATTCAAAATTACGATTGGCCAGCGTGGTTTCGGTCTTTGTTCGAGACTCGACTCTACCACCTACGTCCATGTAGGTGTCCTGTTTTAACTGAATTTGATATTGATCGTGTTGTTTATTCACCTCTATGGCGTGATAAGGACTATCAATTTTTTCCAAGGCCAAACCTGCATCCAGATCAATTTTTATTGAGACCTTGTTTTTGCGATTGCTATCTGGAGGTACAACAGGTGGGGTAATACGTGATGCATCTGGTACTTGGTCGGTGTTAACAGCCCAACCGGCACCAGAAAAGCCTTTAATGTTTTGACCTTTAATTATAGGTTTACCTGGAATGTATCGTGGCGCGACAACCATAGGAAAGCGTAAGGAAAAAACACCACTGTCATAACTGACAATTTGTTGATACTCAATTTCAACAGTGATTGTTGCATGAGGGGCGATATTGGCAACTGACGTTGTAAAGATGTTCGGTCTTTCCTGTTCTGTTAACGCAGCTTGCTTACCTTGCTGTTTCGCTTGGGTATAAATCTTCTTTGCAGCTTGTTTTTCTTTAATTTGTCCTTCGATAATGCGTTCGCCTATTTTTAAACGCATCTGATCAACAGCTGCATTTTCAGGAAGAGGGAAGACATAAATACCTTCCTGCCAGTTATCTGTGGTATTACTAAAACTTTGTTTAACAGTGACGCGATTAATCATGCCAGTCACTTTCATTGCGACATTAGTGTTCAGCTGCGCCGCTTCACTATATTGACCGTCCTGTTTAAATAATAATGATGCTTGGCCAACTTCATTGATATTTTTTATTGTGTTCGTTTCATTGGCCGTTTCTTCTATTAACTTTTCTGCATGTACAGGAATACTGTTTAATAGAAACAATAAAACCAAAGTGAATACAGAGCCTGACGTTAGTCCTATCGAAGCTAATAGAAGTTTTGTATCAGAAAAAAATGTTATGGTCTTCACTGTGCTAGACCTCACGGTCAAGTGTTAGGTTAATTGTGACGCGTCTGTCAAAAACATAGGCTTCTGTGTCACCTTTTGTTGCTCGTGTTTGTTTTTCACCATAAGCATGAGTACGTAAACGTTGAGCCGGGATACCTGCATTAATAAATTCGGCACGAACTTTATTGATTCGTTTTTTACTTAATGCCATGTTGTATTGTTCAGAGCCACGTGAATCAGCATGACCTTCTATCTGAACCTGTATTTGTGGATAAGGTTTGATAAGTTTGATTAATTGTTTAATTTGGGGGCGAATATCCTGTCGAATATTGTCATCATTTGTTTTGTAATAAATGACATAGGAAATTCCCTGACTCAGTTTTTCCAGTGACTTAATTTCCTGATTGTGTACAACATGTTGCAACTCATTTTGAAAAGTAGTTTTAGTGGTCGCCAGTTCGTTTTCCAGTTCCTTTTGTTGAAAAGCGAGTTCGATACTTTTTGCATTTAATTCTTTTTCCAGTTTTGCAATGATTCGCTCCGCTTCTGTTTGACGATTTCCAAACCAGCTTCCTCCCGCCGCACCAATAATGGCTCCCGGAGGCCCAGCAAGTAAGCCACCAATTATGGCGCCAACACCGAACCCGGTATGATCTTTTGCTGAAGACGAGTGTTGACTATCATCGGCATTGGAGATCGACTGAATACTGAGTAAGCTGGCGAATAAAAGTGTTTTCGAAAAGGTCATGACGAGTTCTCCTGTTTATTGTCTGACGACTATTAAAGAACAGTGAAATGGCAACGATGGGGTTGGAAAAAGGCAATACACCGATCAAATGTGGCAACAATATGGCAATACTGCTCTAACTGTTTAAATCTGCTGATATTCGTTCTAAAGTACAAAGCTCATTAATAAGAAATACGCTATAAATCAGGGAGGCGTCATGCCGAAGCAGATCATTCTGGTAGAAGATGAGCCAGTTTTGTGTCAGAACTACGCGAAAGCGATTCGCGATCAGGGTTATGAGGTGATTACCTGTGATAATAAACAAGGCGCTCTGGAAATTTTGAATAAGCAACTCCCCGATTTGGCCATTCTAGATATTGGTTTGAGTGATAACGCTGAAGCAGGTTTTGATTTATGCCGCGAAATACGCACACTTTCCAATAGCTTACCCATTATCTTTTTAACTGCGCGTGATTCTGATTTCGATACGATCTCCGGTTTGCGTTTAGGCGCGGATGATTATCTGAGTAAAGATACCAGCATGCCGCATATTCTTGCGCGCATTGCTGCATTATTTCGTCGTGTACAGGCGCTACAGACAACAGCAGAAACTGAATTAATCAGGCATGAGAAATTAATGATTGATGCGCAACGTTTCCAGGTAGAATGGAACGACGTGATTGTTGATTTGAGCTTGACAGAATTTTGGATGGTGCACTCGCTCGCCAAACGGATTGGTCATGTTAAAAATAGGGAACAACTGATGGGAGATTCCAATATTTATGTTGATGAAGGGACGATTACCTCTCATATAAAACGCATACGTAAAAAATTCAAAGAGATTGATGAAAGCTTTGACCATATAGAAACAGTCTACGGTATTGGATACCGTTGGAAAACCTAGGTTTAAAATGCCCACCTCAAAAATAAGGTTCACTTTACGTAGTAAATTAATGCTGTTGTCTATCGCAGTATTAATTATTCCTTACATGGGTTATGACTATTTACGGCAAATGGAATCTTATCTAAGAGATTCATTAGAGGCTTCTTTGATCGATACAGCTTATGCGGTTGCTGGCGCGTTAAATGATAAGCCAGACTTATTTAATACCAGTTTTAATGATGAGCAAAATAATTTGTATGTGCATCGTTTAAATAAAACCTTTCAGCTTGACGGGTATACTGATGACTGGGAATCCTATATTGACTGGTCTGATATATACCGTTCAAGTTCAGCAGCTAGTAATGATAGTTTTAAACTAATTATAAGCAAGGATGACAGTTATTATTACGTTTTGATGCAGGTTGTTGACGACGAATTAAAGTATTCAACGTTTGATCAAACAGGAAAGATCAATGGTGATCATATTGTTATTGTTTATCGAGATCAGTATCAACGCTTACACAAGGATTATATTTCACCTAGTGGCCCCGGTTTAATTCGCCCTTATACTTATGAAAAGGGTTTAGATGCTTATGGCGTAGAAACCCGCTATAAAAGAGATAAGACAAATGCGTCTGCCGTGTGGCAGACAACAGATGATGGTTACAATATAGAAATAAAAATCCCCGCCTATTTAATAGGCCAAAGAATGGGTTTTGTTTTTAATGATATTGATAAAATCAAACAAAGTTCAATCACAACATTTGGAAATCAACCCCATGATGAGCCGGGAAGAGTTATAAGTTCATCGCGAAGAATAGAATCAATGATTCATACTCAAGGTAGAGTAGAAGGTCGCAGGATATGGGTGTTGGATAATGCAGCACAGGTACTGGCAAGTGATGGAAGTTTAAGGCGTGTGTTCCCGGATAATGCCTTTAATATTATTTATACCTTATTACTGCCTCCCGCTTATGATTACTTCAAAGATGATTTAGCTGGCGCTTCACGCTTACAAGGTATAGAAATTAAGGATGCGCTAACAGGTAATACACAAACACGCTGGCGATCATCACCGGATGGAAAAGCCGTTATTGTGTCAGCAGCAACGCCTGTCTGGTTTGATAGCCAGATTATTGGTGCGGTCGTCATTGAAGAAACAACTAATAATATTCAAATTATGCAACGACAGGTTCTAGCTAATCTCTTTAATAAAACGCTATTGATATTTTTTATTATTGTTTTCTTACTCCTGCTTTTTGCCAGCCGTTTATCATCCCGGTTAATTAAACTTAATCGGGAAACAACAGAAGCGATAGATGAATACGGTAAAGTCAAAGGCGAAATATCAGTCAGTCATTCGAGTGATGAAATCGGAGAGTTATCACAAAGTTTTGCCAATATGCTAGAACGGCTGCAGCAATACCATATTTATCTTGAAGGGATGGCCAGTCGTTTATCTCATGAGTTGCGTACACCAATGGCGATGGTGAAATCTTCATTGGATAGATTACAAACAGAACAAGATGAAGCAACAAGAAAAGAAATACTTAATGCTGCTGAATCAGGTCTACAACGATTACAAACTTTACTGACCCGATTAAGCGAAGCAGCGCGTTTAGAACAGGCTTTACAGGAAGCAGATAAAGAAGAAACGAAATTAAATGATTTTCTGCAGGAATGTATTGAAGGTTATCGGCAGGTTTATCCCGAACAATCGTTTAAATTGAATGCGCCTGATAATTCACTTAGTTTGAATCTGAATAAAGATTTATTTTTTCAGATGCTGGATAAACTGATTTCAAACGCTGTCGATTTTTCCACTAAAGATAAAGGCATTATTGTTAATCTTTCAGATAAAAATGAAGTCATTGAACTTCAGGTAATAAATTACGGCTCGACTTTACCCGAAGGCATGTTGGATGAACTATTTAATTCAATGGTAACTGTGCGCAGTGAACGTTCTGAAGCAGGTCCACACTTGGGCTTAGGATTATTTGTTGCAAAATTAATCGCCGAATATCATAGCGGAAAAATATCAGCGACGAACTTAATAGATGAAGAAGGTGTTTGTATTACTATAACGCTAAAACAATAAACTATCATCCTTCAAGCTCTATAATAATTATGTTTGTTGAGAAAAAATAATATTGCGGCGCAGTATGGGTATATGTTTTACAACTTATATAAGGAAATAATAAAAGTGATTTAATAAGCTTGAACTTCATCAACAGCCCGGGAAATTAATCCTGACTGAGTTAAGGAAACAGTATAAATAGCATTATTTTTCATAGGCATATAGGTGGCGCTGCCGTAATACGCGTCAACCCAAGGTAAGTAGTTTTGATATTCCTTGATCAATGCCCAATAATCAATTTCGTTCTTTTCAGACAGTGCGTAAACAGAGCGTTGCTTGCTTATTTCTTCATCAATATCTGAATATCGACCACTGATTCGTTCTAAACGATATTGCGCATTCAGTCCTAATAATTGTGCCCAGCCATACCACTTGATAATACGCGCGTCCATTTGCCATTCATCTCCATAGACAACAAACGTATCGGCTTGTGAATTATCGTTATAAGAAACTTCAAGCTGAAATTGTTGTTCGTCCAATTGGCTAATTTTCAGTGTTGCTATTGTCTGTTCGTGAGTCAGGCGATCGTAACTGTATAGATTTGCCGTGATTGACAGGCTTAATAGGCCGGACAAACCGAGTGATAAGCCGGATAATCCCTGAAAACTGGCAGTGACGGGTTTACCTCGCATAAACCGTCTCGCTGACAGGAAAAACAATATCAGACTTACTATCAGCAAACAGCCTATAAAAGCTAAAATACTCTGGTCGAGATTGACTATTGTTTCAGTATTGAATAGCTCTTTTAACATAATGAACTGTGTTCTTTGTTTCGCTCAGCGGCTGGATTCCAGCCGATTTTTTCATGTGACTTTTAACTGTTCGGCTGACAATCAGAGCTTATCATGTAATACTCAAATGTAGCTGAAATCCTGAAAAAAACAGCCTAAAATAGTATTCCAAAAGAGTCTGGATTGACCAAAATTAATAATGTAACTATCAGAAATATTTAGAAAATGTCAGAAAATAACGATCATCTCCTCCAGCGGATTGAAGAGCTTGTGCCCATCAATGAATTACCGCCAAATCTTCAGAATAAATTACTGGCGAGTGCAAAAATATTAGATGTCAAAAAATCCAGGTTTTTGTTTAAACAGGGTGATAAAGATGATTATTCCTATTATCTACTCGATGGTGAAGTTGAGTTACACCAGAATAATGAGCTTGATAGTGTCATAGAAGCAACAGCTGATCGCGCTAAATATGCTTTGGCTCAGTTACAACCACGGCAATTTTCTGTTAAAGCTAAAACAGAAATAAAAGTCTTGTTGATTGAACGAAACCAGCTTGATCAGTTAATGCTGTTGGCACAGGAAAGCACAGTTAACCCAGCGGACGATTCAGG
>JBELBG010000067.1:0-6995 GCA_042095435.1 Thiotrichaceae bacterium
AAGCCTTTTACTAATTCAACATCTTCGTCGTCTTCAATTTTTTCTAGACCAACCATGCCTTTATTACACTTGACCTCGAATTCGTTATCTTCATCCAGTACATAAGCAATACCGCCCGACATTCCCGCTGCAAAGTTACGACCTGTTTTACCAATGATAACGACGCGACCACCGGTCATGTATTCACAACCATGATCACCAACACCTTCAACGACGGTATTGACACCACTGTTACGAACACAGAAACGTTCGCCGGCGATACCACGAAGATAGACTTCACCTTCGGTTGCGCCGTAAAGTAATACGTTACCGACTAGAATATTTTCTTCAGGTACAAAAGTAGAATGACGTGGCGGATAAACAATGATCTTGCCGCCTGATAAACCTTTACCAAGATAATCATTGGCATCGCCTTCTAGCGTTAGTGTGACACCTTTCGGTATAAACGCACCAAAGCTCATTCCGGCTGATCCATTAAAATGAATATTAACCGTGTCTTCTGGTAAGCCTTCGCTGCCGTACTTAGTCGTGATGTTATAGCCGAGTATTGTGCCAACGGTTCGGTTGGTATTAACGACTGGTAATATAATATCGACTGGCGTTTTGTTTTCTAATGCGTCTTTACATAGAGGCAGAATCGTCGTCATATCAAGCGACTTATCTAATGCATGATCCTGTTCGTTAACACAATAGATTTCATCACCCGGTCTAGGTTCTGCTTTATAAAGTATCTTACTGAAATCAAGACCGTCTGCTTTCCAATGATCGACTGCTTTCTTAACATCAAGCTTATCGACTTGTCCGACCATTTCATCAATTGTACGGAAACCTAATTCAGCCATGTATTCACGTACTTCTTCTGCAATGTACTTAAAGAAGTTTTCGACAAACTCTGGTTCGCCAGTGAATTTACGTGTTAGTTCCGGGTTTTGTGTTGCAACACCTACAGGACAGGTATTTAAATGACATGCGCGCATCATGATACAACCCATGACGACTAATGGCGCTGTTGCGAAACCGTACTCTTCCGCACCAAGTAATGCAGCAATCACCACATCACGCCCGGTTTTTAATTGTCCGTCTGTTTGTACAACGATACGATCACGTAGACCGTTTTGAATTAAGACTTGTTGCGTTTCAGCAAGACCCAGTTCCCACGGTAAGCCCGCATGTTTTAATGAGCTCATTGGTGATGCACCGGTGCCACCGTCGTAACCTGAAATAAGCACAACGTCTGAATGTGCTTTCGCAACACCTGCGGCAACTGTACCAACACCGACTTCAGCAACCAGCTTCACATGGATACGTGCTTTTGGGTTTGCATTCTTTAAGTCGTGAATTAACTGCGCCAAGTCTTCGATTGAATAAATATCATGATGTGGCGGAGGTGAAATCAAATCCACCCACGGCGTTGAATGACGTACTTCAGCAATCCAAGGGAAAACTTTCGGCCCGGGTAATTGGCCGCCTTCTCCAGGTTTTGCACCTTGTGCCATTTTAATTTGTATATCATCAGCGTTAGCCAGGTATTCACTGGTAACACCAAAACGACCGGAAGCAACCTGCTTAATTGAACTACGACGTAAATCACCGTTTTCATCCGGCGTAAAACGATTAGGATCTTCACCGCCTTCACCGGTATTTGATTTACCACCAATACGGTTCATCGCGATGGCTAATGTTTCGTGCGCCTGTTTACTGATTGAACCGTATGACATGGCACCGGTTGAAAAACGTTTCATGATGCTTTCTATCGATTCAACTTCTTCCAATGGAATGCCGTTGCCTTGTTTGAATTCAAACAAACCTCTTAACGTTGCAAGGTTTTCACTCTGGACATCTACCGCAGAGGTATATTCTTTAAAGATTTTATATTGGCCACTGCGTGTTGCGTGTTGTAGCTTAAATACAGTATCTGGATTAAACAGATGATATTCACCATCACGTCGCCATTTGTATTCACCACCCCATTCAAGATCAGGTTTCTTTACCGGACGTTCCGGGAAGGCATGATGGTGACGCAAACTGGCTTCTTCTGAGATCACATCAAGGCCAATACCGCCGATACGTGATGCGGTTGAGGTGAAGTATTGGTCAACAAATTCTTTATTTAAACCAATCGCTTCAAAGATTTGCGCGCCACGATAAGATTGAATCGCAGAAATACCCATCTTCGCCATAATTTTAATCAAGCCTTTATTTACAGCTTTGATAAAGTTCGCTACGGCTTTTTGATGTTCCATCTCTGGCAGGTAATTCTTGCTGATTAGATCACTGAGTGATTCGAAAGCAAGGTATGGGTTTACACAA
Source organism: Thiotrichaceae bacterium (assembly GCA_042095435.1). GTDB lineage: Bacteria > Pseudomonadota > Gammaproteobacteria > Eutrophobiales > Eutrophobiaceae > UBA7359. The sequence continues at coordinate 2,311 of JBELBG010000067.1, forward strand.
CCAACACCATAACCGAGTAACACAGCAAAATGATGTACTTCTCTTGGTTCGCCTGACTCAAGAACCAGGCTGACTTGTGCACGCGTGCCTTTTCTAATTAAAGAGTTATGAATAGCCGATACTGCTAACAATGCTGGAATTGGCGCATTGTCTTTATCTATATCACGGTCTGATAAAATAAGATAAGTCACATCGTCTTCTATCGCTTTATCCGCTTCGGTACAGATTCTTTCCAAACCTGCTTGCATACCTTTACCATCATCGGCAACGTTATAAGTAATCGGAATGGTTTTTGAAGTAAAGAAACCACCTAAATCCATATCACGAATACGCGCCAGTTCTTCATTTGTAATAACTGGCGAGGTGAGTTTAATTTGCTGACAATGTTCAGGCCCCGGTTTTAGTGGGTTCGATTCGCGGCCGATTGTTGAACTCACCTGCGTCACCAATTCTTCACGAATACCATCTAGCGGCGGGTTGGTGACTTGCGCAAACAGTTGTTTGAAGTAGTCATATAACAAACGTGAACGGTTTGATAATACGGCTAACGCCGCATCAGTTCCCATCGAACCGGTTGGTTCTACACCGACTTTTGCCATTGGTGCCATCAGCGTTTTTAAATCTTCATGTGTATAACCAAACGCCTGTTGTCTTTGTAATAAGGTGTCAGTATCTACACCGTGAACCTGTTTAGGCTCGGGTAATTTACCAACAGGGATTAAGTTTTCTTTTAACCATTCTTTATAAGGGTTCGCTTCGACGAATTCTTTCTTTAACTCTTCGTCACCAATAATGCGGCCTTCTTCCATATCGACCATGAAGATGCGTCCAGGGTGCAGACGTTCTTTAATTTTCACGTTTTCCGGCGCAACTTCAAGTACGCCCACTTCTGATGCCATGATGACCTTATCATCATGTGTAACGTAATAACGTGATGGACGTAAACCATTTCTATCAAGTACTGCACCGATAATGGTACCGTCGGTAAAAGAGATTGATGCAGGGCCATCCCACGGTTCCATTAAACAAGCATGGTATTCATAAAATGCGCGGCGATCTTCGTCCATAGTTTCATGACCAGACCATGCTTCCGGAATCATCATTAACGCTGCGTGTTGTAGTGGACGACCGTTCATATGCAGAAATTCCATCACGTTATCAAACGTTGCCGAGTCACTGCCACCTTCTATAACAATGGGATAAAGTTTTTCTAAATCATCGCCAAATAAATCAGATTTACATAATGCCTGACGCGCACGCATCCAGTTAGCATTGCCGCGTGCAGTATTAATTTCGCCATTATGCGCAACGTAACGAAAAGGATGCGCCAGTCGCCACTCAGGGAAAGTATTGGTTGAGAAACGTTGATGTACTAACGCTAATGCAGATTCAACATCTGGGTCGCCAAGTTCAGGGAACATTGGTTCGATCTGGCTACCGGTTAACATACCTTTATAAACAAAGGTACGGTATGACAATGATGGAATATAGAATAATTTTTGTTCAGATATACCTGAATTCCAAACGGTGTTTTCGATACGTTTACGAATAACATAGAGTTTGCGATCAAACGCTGCCGCATCAAGAGACTCATTTCTACCAATAAAGATTTGTTTAAAAGTGGGTTCGTCTTTTACAGCTGATGGACCAAGCGAAGAATCGTCTGTTGGTACTTCACGCCAGCCCAGGAAAGTCTGACCTTCTTCTGCAATAATTTTTTCGAATTGTTCCTGACAAAACTTTGATTGTTCCGGATCTTTAGGTAGGAAGACCATGCCTGCGCCATAGCTATCAAACTCAGCTAACTCGATATTGATATCAGCACAAACGCGTTTCAAAAATTTATGTGGCTTTTGAATAAGAATTCCCACACCGTCACCGGTATTTTCTTCACAACCGCATGCACCACGGTGGATTAGATTCTTTAATACAGTAATTGCGTCATCAACTATCTGATGCGACTTCTCGCCTTTCATATGCGCAACAAAACCTAGACCACATGAGTCATGTTCCGTTTGCGGATCGTATAAACCTCGTTGTTCTGAAGCCTGTTTCATGATGATTTCACTCTTTAAATATTTATATTTTCTGAATTAACAAAGCATGATCTTGCACTTTCTTAGACCATGATTTATTTCGCCGGGATAGGTCAGGGAATTAATCCTGGAAAATCCTGATTACCGCTTAATTATTATTTTAATACCTGTCCGGAACTATATGCTTACCGAAAAGGGTTTGAGATTATAATAAACAGGACTATTTATGTCACGGTGCAACATAAATTTATAGCAAAATAGAGGCTAACATCAATATTTTGCATTTTGCCTTATTTTAGAAGATTTTGGCGTATTTTAGCGTCAACTTAGTAGAAATTCGCTGACTTTTCCTAGAGAGAAGTGATTTTGCGTGTTATTTCAATAAGTCTTTTATGCTTTGTACCGTTCTTGGCCAAGGCGCCATTAGTTTTGCCTTGGTTGGTAAAGTGTCAATCGCGGCAACAGCTTGATCACGATTCTTGTACAAACCATAAACCAAAACATGCCATTCCTTACCCTTATTGCTGGCTGAGAACGGGATAATTTTATCTTGGTTGTTATTATTAAATGCTTTCAAATAAACATCGATTGTTTCCTGTTCATAGGCACCAATCAATTGTAAGACATACTTTTTAGAATCCTGCTTTTTCAGCCAATTAATATCTTTAATAACGGGTTCTGACTTTAGCTCCGGTTTCTTTTCAGCTAATGGTTCAGCTTTGGCTATGACTTCAGAAATAACATCTGGCTCCGGCTCGGGGATACTTTCAATAAGGCTCTGGTCATCTTTTGTATTGTTAATAATCGGCGCAGCACCTTCGATTACATTTTCATCATCGGGTACTTGCTCGAAAATTTCTTCTGCTATTTTCTGCTTTGCAGTTTCAACATCATCATTTTGTGCGACTAAATTTCCTTGATCGTTGTAAACACTCACGCCGGGTTTATCTTTTAAATCGTTCGCAATCTCTGGAATAACAGAGGGTGATAACTCTTCAACTGTAATGGGCTCCGGTTCTATTTCTTTCGGTACTTCTATTTCAACAATATCATCCGGTTTTTCAGCTTGTTCTTGCTGGTTTGGAAGTTTTAATTTAATTGTTTGTTTAACTTCCAGCTCTTCCGTTTGCTGTAATAAAGTTGCAATGCCTATTGATAACAACAATAGCAAGGCACCAACATAAATAATTAATTTATTTCTTAACAGGATTGCTTTGATGTCTATTGGTTTTTTTTCTTTGCCTGACTCTGGCTTATCTTTTTCTTTTGCCGGATCATCCAGGTATTGTTCGCATAGCGCATTAATTCGTCCGGGTAATCCGTGTGATATACGGTGGATCTGTTTTACCGTTTTTTCATCAAATATGTCTACTGCTGGATTATCTGATGAATAATTATGACGTATATACTGTTCGGTTTGCTTATCAGACAAAGCGGGCATTTCAATAATATGAAAAGTATCGGATTCTTCAGTATCAATTCCTGATCCTTTTAGTCTGCCTAAAAAGGATGGTTCGCCAAACAGACAAGCATTAAGAGCTGAGTTTTCATTTGATATTTTTATTATTTCAAATAATTGCGTAATTAATTCATCTGTTAATAAATCGACATTATCAACCAATAAAGCAGGGATTTGCTGCTTATTATGTGTTCTGGCTAACCAATCATCTAAATCTACTTGGCTGTAGTTTGATTGTTGTAACTTATCGTCACTTTCACCATCAATGATCGCTTTATAGATATCATTTAAATTTGTTGTCGCGCTAACCACCAAACATCTGAGGAGCAAATTGGATTCATTTTGATCTGACAGTTGTTTAAAAAACGTCGTTTTACCTGAGTCGAATTCACCTTTAACAACAACGAGTTTATTGCTGTATTCAAGCAGGTACAGTATCAGTTCATTACGGTGTGTTAATTCCGGCGTAATAAATATGCTTTGTTGATTTTGCTCAGTCATAAGTATATTTATATTCGGTAATTAATTTTTCTATACTTTAATTTGCGCTTATTCGTTCAATTTCAGAAAATGCAAACCTGTCTGTCATACCAGCTATATAATCTGCAATTAATCTTGCCTTTGCATTTTCATCATTATCTTCTTTGTTAAATTCAAGCTTGGTTTGTAGCTCAGGTGTTAATAATTTCAAGTCGCTCATATAAGCATTAAAAAGGTAATCCACTGTTTCTTTCGCTTTTTCTGCCATGCTGTCGACTTTCTCATGCCGGTACAGATTATCCATTAAAAACTTCTTCAGATTTTTATGATTAGTTTCTGTTTCCTTGCTCAAACTAATTAAGGACTTGCCGCAAGTTCGAACATCATCAATATTTTTTGGGCCAACGCTTACAATTAGTCCTTTACTGGTTTCAATAAGATCACTGACAACAGCATTGATCATTCGCCTGATGATTTCATGACGTAATTGACTTTGTTCTAAGTCTTGCCATCTTTCTATGACGTTTTCATACTGAATGTTAACTATCTCGCACTCACGCAATGTTTCTATATCTAGTAGACCTGCTCGCAGCCCATCGTCAATATCATGATTATTATAGGCGATTTCATCAGCAATATTAGCGATCTGCGCTTCAAGCCCTGGTTTTTCATTTTTTAAAAACCGTTGCCCAATTTCGCCTAGTGTACGC
>JBELBG010000068.1:0-6985 GCA_042095435.1 Thiotrichaceae bacterium
GTTGCTTTCATCATGGTTTCTGCAGATCTGCCATTCGCGATGCAACGGTTTTGTAAAGCGGAAGGGACAAACAATGTCGATACACTATCGATGATGCGTTCACGAAAGTTTGCCAAAGACTATGGCGTATTAATAGAAGACGGCCCATTAGCAGGTATCACAGCGCGCGCCGTTATTGTCATCGATGAAGATAACAAAGTGATACATACAGAACTCGTTGCGGAAATCACAAAAGAACCAGACTACAACGCAGCACTCGCAGTACTTTAATTAATCAATAATCAAAAAGAGAGGGAGTGAAGTAACTCCAATATAACTATGGCTGGAAACGGAAAGAAGGGTTTAGATCGTTTATATCATGCAACTATCTATTCATGGCAAGGATTTAAAGCCGCGTATAAATCCGAAGAAGCATTCCGGCAGGAAGTCTTTCTATGTATTGTTGCGTTACCATTAGGTTTGTATCTTGGTGACAACGGAATAGAGAAAGCTATATTAGTTGGCGCAATATTATTGATACCCATAGTCGAGTTATTAAACACAGGTATAGAAGTTTTAACCGACAGAGTCGGCACAGAACATCATAAACTTTCCGGGAGAGCAAAAGACATCGGTTCGGCTGCAGTGTTACTGTCTCTAATTAATGCTGCGGTTGTTTGGGGATTGGTTTTAGTCGAGTTTTAATTACTTAACATATCATTGAAACTGTATTTACAAATAATTAGCCACTCCAAAGCACTGTGTCAGATTCGTACCGATGAGTTAAAGTGTAAGTGGTGAGAATGAAGAAGGTTATAATTACTTTGAACGATCTCCGGATGGGGAGTTTTATACCCGCCCTTTTTATGGCGAGCCCATTACGGGAACAAAACTATTAAGTGTAGGGCCCGGTAGCGATATTACATTGCTCAATAAAGTAATCGCCGATAGCATCAATGATGCGAAGTCTCGTTGTGAATAAATTTTATTAATGCTTTATGACAACAGCCGCTTATCTTTATTAATACATGAACCGCATACTTCAAAGCAAAGCGATCTTAGTCGTTAAGTAATTAAACAAAACCTGTAAGCTATAACTTCCTAAGCTACTATTTATGTTAATTATAAGAATTATCATTGAGGTATAGGTTATGAGTAATAAGTCTACGATGGTTTCAAGTCTTGAAGACGCTATAAATTTAGGCGCTCCGCCGGAAGGTTATATATCAACTCCTATATTTGGTCATGGTTCTATGGAAGCAAGGCTATACATACCGGGTAAAACAGACACGCAGACGCCACACACAAGAGATGAAATATATATTGTGGCAAAAGGCTCAGGAGATTTCTTTAACGGTAAAAAAAATGCTCCTATTCAAGAGGGTTCATTTATTTTTGTTCCGGCAGGTTTAGAACATCGTTTTTTGAACTATACAAACGACTTCGCCGTTTGGGTCATCTTCTATGGTCCAGAGGGAGGAGAATGTAATGAATAACCTGGTTTTAAACAGAGTCCGTAATGAGGTTGAAAGTTTGCATCAATTCTTTTGCGGCTGGTTTACAGGTCAATTGTCTGAAGAGGAGTTCGATAGCCACTTCTTGTCTCGCTTTTCACCAGACCTGGTATTTATACCACCGGCTGGAAAGTTACTTGGTCTGGATGATTTAAGTGCTTCGGTTCGTGCGGGTTATGCAAGTAATCCTGATTTTCGCATACAAATTCGTAATGTTACTGTGCAACATGAATTTGATGGTCATATCATTGCTACTTATGAAGAATGGCAGCGAAATGCACTTGCATCAAAACCAACAAACAATGGTCGTGTCGCTTCAGTTGTTTTTAGTTCGAGTCAATCTCTTAAATGGCTGCATATTCACGAAACGTGGTTGCCTGGAGAGATTATGGATGCTGATTCTTATGAATTTTAGTATTAAGAGCTAATATTTTTCTGTTTGAAAATAAAAAGAATAGAAACTATTAATTACAAACAGGACATGCCGGATCTTTTTTAAGTATGGCTTGATTCACTTCCATATAGAGTGAGTCCAGCAGTAATAGCTTTCCCTGTAGTGTCTCGCCGATACCCATGATCAGTTTTAATGTTTCATTCGCCTGAATACTACCGATAATACCAAGCAGCGGTGCTATCACACCATTGGCTGTACAGGTTTCTCCTACAGCAACATCTTCATTATATAAACAACGATAACAAGGTGAGTTTTCATCAGTTGGGTTAAAGACACTGACTTGTCCTTCAAAACGAATGGCTGCGCCTGATACTAAAGGTGTTTTAGTTTTAACAGAGGCTTCATTCAAAGCAAAGCGAGCCTGGAAGTTATCACTGGCATCTACAATGACACTTGCTTTTTCAGCTTCTTCGTAAAGTTCATCACCATCAAGAGCATGGTCAATACATTCAATAGAGATTTCAGGATTGATTGCTGTCAGGTGTTCTCTGGCTGATTCAATTTTTGCTCGACCAATATTTTTTGTCGTATGCACAATTTGTCTTTGCAGATTACTGATATCAACGGTATCAAAATCAACCAGTACCAGTTGCCCGACACCTGCACTGGCAAGATACATAGAAACAGGTGAGCCCAAGCCGCCGAGTCCAATAACTAATACACGTGATTCGTTTAAACGTTCCTGACCCGCCGCATCAATTTCCGGCAACATCATTTGTCGACTGTATCTTAAAAGTTGATCATCATTCATGTTTTTTCGCCAATTGTGACGCGATCATTGTCGCTATAGTCTTTAATTGTAGTGACTGAATTAAAATTATTCTCGTTAAATAGTTGTTGTACCTGTTTAGCCTGATTATAACCGTGTTCGACTAATAACCACCCCTGTTCATTTAAATGACTTTTTGCTTCACAAACAATTATACGTAAATCATCAAGACCATCCTTGCCTGATACTAAAGCGGATAAGGGCTCAAAACGAACATCACCTTGTTTTAAATGTGTATCATTACTACAAATATAAGGTGGGTTGCTAACAATAACATCATAAGACTGCTTGTTTTCCATATTAAACCAGTCAGCAATAATAAAATGTATATTATTAATATTGTGTTTTTCAGCATTTTGTTTTGCAACATGTAATGCTTTGTCGCTTTTGTCTGCTGCAATAATCTTTGCTAAAGGTCTTTCCGATGCGATAGCTATGGCAATAGCACCGGACCCCGTGCCTAAATCAAGAACATCTTTTTTGTTGTTTTCCGGAATAAGTTTTAATGCCGCATCAACCAGTACTTCTGTTTCCGGTCTGGGAATTAAAGTGTGTTCATCAACTTGAAGTAACAAAGACCAGAATTCTCTTTGTTTTGTAATATGTGCAATGGGAAGTCCTTGCGCACGTAAGCTAATAAATTGATTTAATGATTCAATATTATGTTTTGTTAATTGTTTTTCGGGATAAGCATAAAGGTGTGAACGTTCGCAGTTCAATACTTCACACAATAATAATTCACTATCAAGTTGCGCGCTTTCTGAAGCATGCAATTGTTGTCGGGCATGTTTAAGCGCATCAACAATTTGCATGTGTGTAAGCGTTATTCGCCTAATGTAGCAAGCAGGTCAGCTTGATATTCGCTGATCAATGGGTCGATTACCATATCTACACTACCCTGTAGAAACTCATCAAGACGATACAGTGTTAAATTAATACGGTGATCAGTAACGCGCCCTTGTGGGAAGTTATACGTGCGAATACGTTCTGAACGATCACCACTACCAACAAGGTTACGTCTGTTTTCGGCTTGCTCGGTTTGTTGTTTATCACGTTCGCTACTTAACAGTTTTGCCTGTAACAATGACATGGCTCGCGCTTTGTTTTTATGCTGTGAGCGTTCATCCTGACATTCAACAACGGTATTGGTTGGCAAGTGAGTAATCCGAATTGCGGAGTCTGTCTTATTAACATGTTGGCCACCTGCACCTGAAGCACGGAAAGTATCGATGCGTAAGTCTGCCGTATTAATTTCTATCTCGTCTATTTCAGCCGCTTCTGGTAAGACAGCAACAGTACAAGCTGAAGTATGAATACGTCCTTGCGATTCTGTTTCCGGGACACGTTGTACGCGGTGCGCACCTGACTCAAACTTGAGTCTGGAATAAGCACCTTCACCAATAATACGCATGATGACCTCCTTATAACCTTCCAGATCACTTTCTGCTGCGCTGATTAGCTCTATTTTCCAGCCGCGGTTTTCTGCATAACGCGAATACATACGCATTAAATCACCCGAAAACAATGCCGCTTCTTCGCCACCCGTGCCTGCACGTATTTCTAGAAAAATATTGCTGTTATCAGCCGGGTCTTTGGGTAACAATAAAACTTGTAATTCGCTATCTAATTCACCGTGTTTTTCTTCTGCCTGTTTTAATTCTTCAGCAGCGAGTTCCTGCATTTCTTTATCGCTGTCTTTTAATATTTCTTTTGCCGCTTTTATGTCTTCTGATGTTTTTTGATATTCATTAAAACAGCTAACAATAGGACGTATTTCTGCATACTCCTGTGACAGTTCGCGGAATTTATTTTGGTTATTAATGTTTTCCGGATCAGCAAGTAGACCATCAAGTTCTTGCTGGCGTTCCAGTAAGTTTTCCAGTTTTAGTTGTAATGATTCTTTCATGAGTTTTGGTTTTAAAAAAAATGAGATGATACCTGAAACAGGTAATAAACGTTCAATAACTAATGCAGTTATTGTTTTCTATCTGGACTATTACTCAGATTATATAGTTCTTCAGCTGCCTGTAATAAATCTTCTCTGTTTTCAGCGCTGGCATTTCTTAATTGGGAACTGGGAGAATGCATTAGCTTGTTAGTCAGGTTTCTTGCTGCTTCTTGAAGAATGGCTTCCGGATCAGCGCCATTGCGTAGTTTACTTAATCCGTTTTGAATAATTTCTTCCTGTATTTGTTCAGCTTGATTACGCAAGGCGCGGATAGTTGAAACAGCATCCAGCGAATTTAGCCAGCCCATAAATTCCTGTGCTTGTGTATCAATAATTTTTTCAGCTTGTTTTGCTGCGTTCTGTCGGCTTTGCATATTTTCCTGAACAATGTCTTTTAAATCATCAACGCTATATAAATAGACATCATCCATTTCGCCAACTTCAACTTCAATATCTCTAGGCACAGCAATATCAACCATAAACATCGGTTTGTGTTTTCTTACTTTGATTGCACTTTCGACTGCGCCTTTACCTAAAATCGGTAACTGGCTGGCAGTTGAAGAAATAATAATGTCGGCTTCCGCCAAGTGTTTAGGAATATCGCCAATTTGAATTGCATAGACAGAATATTCATTAGCCAAACGTTGTGATCGTTCTAATGTTCGGTTTGCAATAATCATTCGGCTTAGTCCATTATCACTTAAATGCTTTGCTGCAAGCTCTATCGTTTCTCCCGCACCAATTAATAATGCTGTTTGATTACTTAAATCACCAAAAATTTGTTGCGCCAACCGAACAGCAGCATAAGCAACCGAGATAGGGTGATTACCGATCGCCGTATTGCTACGCACTTCTTTTGCGACGTGAAATGAATGTTGAAATAAGCGATTTAATTGGTGGCCAATGCTGCCGGCACTAACTGCATTTTGGTACGCGGTTTTTAATTGACCTAATACTTGTGGTTCACCTAACACCATTGAGTCGAGACCACTGGCAACACGCAATACATGACGAACAGCATTTTCTTGCGGGTGTTTATACATGAATGGTTTTAATAGATCCTGTTTCATGCCATGAAAATCATGTAACCAGTGTACCGGGTTATAGTTATCTTCCTGATCAACACTGCAATAAATTTCAGTGCGATTACAGGTTGAAAGGATGGCGGCTTCCAGAATACCACTTTGATTTTTTAGCTCATGCAGGGCATCAGGCACAACATCGTTTCCGAAATTGACCTTCTCCCGAAGGTCAATCGGCGCTGTCGCGTGATTCAAGCCATAAGCTACTATTGCCATAATATTTGCTAATTAAATGAAAGTTATATGAAAATTCTGTGCCATGCAGTATCAGAATACAAGGGAAACAGGGTATATCTTTGATCTAGATTAAAACGCAGTAGATAATAAATGATCTGTTCTAACTGAACAAATTCGCCATTTTTGCATCACAATCAGAGATTCTAGCGGGAATACTGGTCGGTTTTATGCAGTGTTCTTTTACGTCTTAATCTGACAAAATGATTATCTAAAATCGGTAAACCAAGGGTTTTTAAAGAATGTTTTCATTCTCTTTGCTTAAACAAGCGCGAAATGTCGCAATTTTATTATTGGCTCTATTATTGGCAGCCTGTGCTGGTATTCAGCCAGAATCAGCTAACGAACCGAAAGTTGTTACAGAAACCAACGCGCAAAATGAGTCACAAGTCGTTGTAAAAGAAGAGCCTCAAGCGAAACCAGAACGCGTTTTACCAAAACGTCCCGATATTGAATTAACGGAAGATATTCTGTTTAAAGTACTGCTTGCTGAAATTGCCGGACAGCGAGGTAGGCTGGATATTGCCACAGAAAACTACCTTGATTTAGCTCGGTCAACGCGAGATCCACTGCTTGTTGAACGCGCGACACGCGTTGCGATTTATACGCGTGAAGATGAGGCTGCATTTGAAGCTGCGCAGTTATGGGTGGAACTTGATCCGAAGAACCCGGATGCACATCAAGTATTGACCGTTATGACGATGCGACAAGGAAACATCGAACAGTCCTTAAAACACCTTGAAATTATTCTCGAAGCATCGAATGGGCAGCTTGATCAAAAACTCTGGATGATTGCTAATTTCCTTGGCCGTGAAGAAGATAAGACTGGCGTCATGTTGTTGATGGAACGTTTGATGGAAAACCATATGGATGATGCTGACGCCATTTTTGCTTTTGCAAATGTTTCGGCACGCATGGGAGATATGGAACGAGCGAAGGATTTGCTTAAACGCGTTATTGAATTAAAACCGGATAATGAAGCTGCTGCGTTAACTTATATCGCCT
>JBELBG010000069.1:0-2217 GCA_042095435.1 Thiotrichaceae bacterium
ATTGTTACAATGGAACATAAAATAATGGGCCACATGAGTAGCCCGCCGGCCTTGATTAATTCAAGCACAAAATCTCACCCTAAAAGTTATTATTAAAATGAAACCTCTAAACAAGCCCTTCCTCGATTTGTCAGAGGCGGTAAACGGGAAATGTGATTTTCCGTTTACTCACATTATCAATGACATTAATTCAATGATAATAGCGACACATCCCTGTATCGCTTGAAACACTGGCATAATCAGCGTTTCTATTAATTATTTGTGTATTAAAACAGCTTGTTAACTAACTATCAATGATGCCAGAAACGCCTGTTTTTTGTACGATATTCATTAATCTGCAAACCTGTTTTAATAAACTTTGCAGACAATTCGCCCGTTTCATAACTGACATACGTTTTTACATTGAATGTATCGTATCGTGCCATTATATCCTGTTTCGGGAAACCAAACCGATTCTTGTATCCTGCCGGAGTAAAAGCATATTCAGGTGAAACAGCTGAAATAAATGCGTTAGTTGATGATGTTTTACTGCCATGATGCGGCACCAGCAAAATATCTGACACTAATTTTTTCCGATATTTATTTACTAACAGTGCTTCAGCTTCTTTTTCAATATCACCGGTTAATAAGACCGAACCGTATTTCGATGATATTTTCAGAACACAAGATGCATTATTACCACTTAAACCTGTCGCCGAGGCAAGACTTAACATTTCAAAATCAACACCGTCCCATTGCCAAAACTGCCCTTCGCCACAATGTTCTACTTTTTGTCCTGTCAGTTTCTCAGGAACACTACTGATTATTTGATTTATCCTAAAGTTATTAATAACAGTATTAGCGCCACCGATATGATCATTATCACCATGACTGACAATAAACATTGATAAATCCCTAACGCCTTTTTGTCTTAAATACGGCTTAACAACGGCATCACCTGTATTAAACCGTTCTGAAAATCGTGCCCCAGCATCATAGAGCAGTGTATGATTTTGCGTTTGGAGAACCGCTGACAACCCTTGGCCAACATCAAGCAATACAAATTCAAACTCACCGTCTTTAAATAACGCTTTCATTGGAAACAATAAAGGCAGAAAAAAGAAAATACCAAGATACCTAGCAGGCAACCCTCTTGGCATTGTTAAAATGAGGACACCGACTAGTGCTAGAAATAATGAAATTAAATTTGGCGAAGCAATTGCAATAATCGAATGGTTTTGTTCAGACAAAAACGTTAGCCAACTCCAGAGCCAGACATAAATAGTCTCAATCAAACCATATAAAGTTTCTGCTAAAACAGGAGAAACAAACAAAAATATTAATGCAATTAATGATAATGGGACTATAAGGAAACCAATAATCGGTATTGCAACGAGGTTTGCCACAACACTGTATAAAGGAATTTGTTTAAACCATAAAATAAGTATGGGCACCAAGCACAAGCTCAGTAAACACTGCAATACAATCCATTTTGTTAATTTATACTGTTTATTAATCCGAAAACGCGTCAAGTATAAGATGAACATAACCGCCATAAATGACAGATAAAAATCAACCGCGATAACAGCAAACGGATCGAGTATTAATATCATAATTGCAGCAATAGAAATAACATTGCTAATTAGCAATTGCCTCGGTTGGATTAGTGAAACAAGAAATACACCCAGTATAATTAATGCGCGTTGTGCGGGTAAGGCAAAGCCCGATAACAAGGCATAAATTAATGCAACAACAAATGCCGCCAACGAAGCAAAGTATGGCGCAGGTAAGTGTTGTGTTAAAAAACAAAATTGCCGCCAGATAAAGTACGCAATGAAAGAAATAAAACCAGCGATTAAACCAAGGTGCAAACCCGAAATAGCAATCAAATGATTTGTGTCTGTTTGTGTGAGTACTTGCCATTGTTCTGAATGAAGCTGACTTCGTTCGCCTAGGCTCAGGGCAAGCACCAAGCCTAATAAAGGATTATCAAGCTGTTGCTTTAGTTGGCTTGCAATTTTGTAACGCTGCTTTTCAATAAAAAAATGATTTGTATTTTCTATTTTTTTATTCAGCGCTGATTTCTTTACATAGCCTGTTGCTTTTATACCTTGTTTTAACATCCATGCTTCATAATCAAAACCGCCGGAATTCATAAAACTATAAGGGCGTTTCAGTCTCACGTTGAATTGCCATATTTCTCCTGGCTTGGGTACAGTGTTACTTTTATACCAACTC
>JBELBG010000069.1:2227-6938 GCA_042095435.1 Thiotrichaceae bacterium
TATTTCCAGCTTTATCGCTTAGTTTTTTAGCTCAATTAAAAAACGGCTATGGTCTTTACGTACCTCAGGCACCGATACAATGAGACCTGTTATAATGACATCTTTATTTTCAAGCTTCGGATCGAGACTATCATCGGTTTTAAATTGAGCAGTACAAAGCGCCCAACAAAAACCAAAGTAAAAATAAAAGACATAACGGAAAACTGCATGAATTCGATATGGAATAAGTACTATGGGAAGTAACAAAAGCCAAAACAAGGATGGCAAACTAGAAAGCTGCATCAATGAATAAATGCCTGCGATGAATGCCAGCGTTCCTGCGAGCATAAAACAAATTAACTCCCTGTAATTGTATTGGTATATAATATCGCGTTTTTTAAAAATAATACCAGATTTTTCAGAAACTTAATGAGTTTACGCAGCTTTATAAAACGCCACTTACCACACCGAGATCATTTTCACAAACAAGGTGGAATGCATATTTTATCAGAATATCTACATGACCCCAATATATGGCATATTCATAAGCGTTCTTCAGCGGGCGGCGCTGCAATCGGTGTTTTCTGTGCCTTTATCCCCTTTCCGGTACAAATGTTATGTTCTGCAGTATTGGCAATATTATTTCGTATGAATTTACCGATTGCCGTTTTAACTTCTTTTATTAGTAATCCTTTTACCATCCCGCCTATTTTTTACTTTAGCTATCTTGTTGGCGTCAAGATATTAGGAATCGAAGAACAAAACGTTGATTTTTCTTTATCAATAGAGGGATTCGGTAACACACTAATGCATGCCTGGGAACCATTGCTACTCGGCAGCTTTATTATGGGAACAATCTGTTCAACGCTGGCTTATATATTAGTTCGCTTAATCTGGCGTTTCACTGCTATTGCGAAATGGGAAAAGCGAAGAAATAGAAAGTAACTATAGAAACGCTCAGCTAACCGGCGCTTCACAAGGTGATCGGTTCTGCGCGAAGGCAATTTCAGGCCGCTTATAAAGCGTCCGTGTTCAACGTAATGTTGTACATCATACTGCCACTACCTACCTGGCCTTGTGCAATGACTGTCTCGAGACCAACGCTGCGGCAAACTAATCTAATACGTCATTATCGCGGATCTAACTTAACGCCCGCCAAGGTCATCTCGACTATCCGGCGCGGCGCATTGTTGAACAAGTAGAACAACGCGTATCGGTGCGGAAGACGAACGAATCGTTTGTTCGCCTGAACAGCAGTAAAAGTCGCATCGGCTAATTTCTGAGGGCTTAGTGTTGGCAAAAAGAGTGTTTGTCGAAAACGCTTGAGTGCTGGGGCCATAAACGCGTTTTTATCGGAATCAACCCGCGACCACATTTCTGTGCTTATTGGACCCGGTGATACAACCGTAAACCCGATTGGTGTATCTGCCAACTCCAGTCTTATTGTTTCAGTCAGATTAGTTATAGCTGCTTTTGAACCTGAGTAAGCAGCCTGACCAACGAACGGAATAGCACCGGCTACAGAGCTCAGTTGCACGATATGACCCACGTTACGCTCGAGCATATGAGCAACAAAATCGCGCGTTAAAATCAATGGTGCTTCGAAATTCAAGCGGGCAACACGACGGAGCTCATCATGACTAGTCTTGTTAAAAGGTCCTGATGTTTCAGCAGCAGCGTTATTGATCAGCACATCGACATGGCCTAGCTTATCGATCGATGCGTTTAGTAATCCATCAACTTGATTCGGATTCGTGAGATCTGCCACCAAATATTCCGCGCCAATGTTCTTCGACAGGGCCTCCAATTTTGCTTCCGATCGAGCAACTAATAGAATCTTCGCGCCGCCGCTGGCGAAGCGTTCGGCTAATGCCTGGCCGATTCCCTGCGATCCGCCAGTGATAACAACATTCTTACCTGATAACTCCATAGTTCTCCTCCAGTTCAGATTTGTAAAACTTTAGTTGGCGCAAAATACGGGTGATTGAATCGGGTTTTTACAATTATCTTATTATTGTTGCAGTTAACCATATATGTGGTACTTCCGAAGAAAGTGTCGAGTTCAAGTAAGAGATCCGAACCTCCTGCCCTCTATTAAAAACAGGTATAAGTAATATCTTTGTTATCGATATATATTGAATTGTGCTTATGCTCGTATAACTACATTTTCATAGTCATTTAAACTTTCATTTTTGAGAACTTTAGTAATTTTATTCTACTAATACGCCTTCTTTTAACTCAACAACGCGATCAACGCGTTTTGATAATTCCAAGTTATGCGTCACCATAATCAAACTGGTACCTAAGCTTTGATTTAATTCTAGTATCAATTCAAAAACCTGATCGGCTGTTTTTTCATCCAGGTTTCCTGTTGGTTCGTCGGCTAATATGCAAGCAGGTTCTGTTACCAATGCTCTTGCTATGGCAGCGCGTTGTCGTTCACCGCCGGACAATTCTCCCGGGCGATGTTGTACGCGTTGTGCCAGCCCTACTTTTTCTAATAAATCATTCGCTTTATCGAATACTTCTTTTTCATTACTTCGTCTGATTAGTAATGGCATAGCAACATTTTCTAATGCAGAGAACTCAGGTAATAAATGATGAAACTGATAAATAAAGCCCAAATGCTTATTACGCATTTCACCGCGCTGTTCATCATTCAATTTACCAATGTCTTCGCCATTAATAACAATCTCGCCTGTGTCAGCGACATCAAGCCCACCAAGTAAATGTAATAAAGTACTTTTGCCTGAACCGGATGCGCCGATGATGGCAACGCTTTCATTTTTGTTAATACTAAAATCAATACCTTTTAGGACATCAACACGTAGCTCACCTTCACTAAAGTGTTTACTTAAGTTTTTTGTTTCAAGCAGCAGATCACTCATAACGTAATGCCTCTGCTGGTTGTGTCTTTGCTGCTCTTAATGCCGGATAAATTGTAGCTAATAAACATAAGACAAAGGAAACAATGCTAATCGTAATGACATCATCCCAATGCATATCCGAAGGTAGTTCACTAATGTAATACACATCAGCAGACAAAAACTTTTGTCCAATCATGGATTCAATAGCAGGCACAATGGTTTCAACATTCGTTGCCAACAAAATACCGCCAATAACACCGAAAACTATTCCGACCAGACCTATCACCATGCCTTGAACCATAAATATTTTCAGGATACTGCCCGGACTAGCACCCAGCGTTCTCAGTACAGCAATGTCAGCCTGTTTGTCCGACACCATCATGACCAGCGTTGAAATAATATTAAACGCGGCAACAGCAACAATAAGCGTAAGAATAACAAACATAACTGTTTTTTCTGTTTTTAAAGCACGAAAAAAATTAGCGTGACGTTGTGTCCAGTCAACCACCCAGTAAAGACCAGGTAACTGGCTCGCTACTTCCCGGCTAATTTTTGGTGCTTTTAAAATATCATTGGTTTTTAAACGCAACCCTGTTGGTGCTGTTTTACGGAATAACTTCATTGCATCGTTCATGTGAATGAGTGCCAGCCCACTATCAAACTCATGCATACCGACTTCAAAAATACCGGCAACAGTAAAACGTTTTAGTCGAGGTAATATTCCCGCAGGCGTAACATTAGCCTGCGGCGCGACTAATGTAACTTTATCTCCAATAGTAACAGCCAGTTTTCGGGCTAACTCTTTACCTAAAACAACATTAAAGCTGCCTTGTTTCAAATCGTTTAAATTACCGTGCGTCACTTTTTCGGTTACGATAGCTACTTTGGGTTCTTCCTCGGGCAAAATGCCTCGAATAATCGCACCATTGACACTTTTATCTTTTACGAACATACCTTCAGCATGAATATACGGTGCAACGCCAACAATCTCGGGATGACGCACAACCTCTTCTGCAATTGGATGCCAATTATTTAAGGAATTACCGTCTCCGATAACCGTTGCATGCGATGCCATTCCCAGGATTCGTTCTTTTAATTCTTTTTCAAAGCCGTTCATGACGGACAATACCGTGATCAATGCCATAACACCCAAAGCCAATCCCAACATGGATGTCATGGAAATAAAAGATATGAAATGATTTCGGCGACGCGCCCTAACATAACGTAAGCCGACTGTGGATTCGAATGAATTAAACATAGGCGGGCATTATAGGGAGGTTATGATGAGCATGAAACTAATTTAGTAAGAACATTTGTTTAAGTTTTAGATTGTTGTTTTTTATTTGCTTGAAACTGATCGAACCTGTATTTTTCACATCAACGATTATTTCCATAATTTTTTAAAGCATTAATGAAAATACTGGCTATTGAAACAGCAACAGAAGCTTGTTCGGCGGCATTGGCTATTGGTGATGAGCAAATTGCGCGTTATGAAGTTGCGCCAAGAAAGCATACGCAACTAATCCTGCCTATGGTCGAAGCATTAATAAGTGAAGCTAATATTAAGGTTTCTGATTTTGATGCGATTGCTTTCGGACAAGGCCCAGGCGCATTTACTGGTGTACGTATCGCGATGGGCGTTATTCAAGGCCTGGCTTTTGCACATGATGTGCCTGTCATCCCTGTTTCGACTTTGGCGGCTATTGCTCAGCATGTTGCCGATGATCATCAATACGTTGCTTCTGCGATTGATGCCCGTATGCAGGAAATTTATTGGGGTTTATTCAAGAAGAATGACTCCGGGATAATGGAGGCGGCATCCGAGGAAGTCGTTTGTGCCGCTACAGATGTCAATATTATTTCAG
>JBELBG010000070.1:0-6881 GCA_042095435.1 Thiotrichaceae bacterium
GTATGCCAGCATATTCGCTGCTATTGGTGTTGACCCTTTTCCAATCAATACGGATACGAGTAGTGTAGAGTCATTAACGAATTCTATAATGAAATATTTTGATGGTTTGTCATTACATGAACAATTATTTTCGATGAAAATTGATTTAGGTGAGGGTTAATAAAATGAAGGTAATTAAGTCAGTGTTCTTTGTATTAGCCTTTAATGCATTATTTGTTTTTTCAAAAGTTAATGCCGCAGATGAAGATTTATTTGGGAATGGAATTGTTGCTGATAATGTTCGTGGGCTGATAAAGCCGGTAGAAAAAGCGATTATATCCAGTGAAATAGCAGGTAAAATTAATAGTATATCATTCAAATCAGGTGAGGTTTTCAAAAAAGGTGAAGTACTAGTAAGTTTTGACTGTTCTTTTTATCGTGCTGATATGGCTTCTGCCGATGCAGCATATAAATCAAAGCAAAAAGTTTACGAAAATAATAAACAGTTACTCGCTTTAAATGCAATAAGTGATATTGATGTTGATATATCCAAGTCAGAAGTTGAAATGGCTAGAGCTGAAAGGACTATGCGTACGATACGAGTGAATCAATGTAAGATAAAAGCACCCTATGATGGTAGAGTAATTGAGCTTGCTGTTAATGAACATGAAAGAGTACCCGCAGATAAAGAAATTCTTTCTATTCTTAATGACAAGAACTTGGAAATAGAGTTGATTGTGCCATCAAACTGGTTGAATTGGTTAACAGTTGGAGAAGCTTTTGCTTTCCAGGTTGATGAAACAGGAAAAACACTGGATGCAAAGGTAAGTAAAATAGGAGCGGTTGTTGATCCGGTTAGTCAAACAATAAAATTAACAGGTAAGTTTGATGATCAACGATTGATAGATGTTTTGTCTGGTATGAGTGGTACAGCACTATTTAAACAACAAAACTAAGTTTAATCATGACTGATAACCAACAAACAGAACAAGTTAAGACAACAAGTCCTGATATTACTGCAGTATCCAAGCTTTTGCAGCTAGAGTCGATGGCACGTGCTGCTACATCTGCAGAAGCATTGCAATTTATGATTGCTAATGAAACTAGACGACTTGTACCTTATCGACAAGCGTATTTATTTATATCTGAACATCCTATTAAACGCGATTGTAAATTGGTGACTGCTTCAAGTATTGCTGTCATTGAAAGTAATGCCCCGTTTGCTCATTGGCTCGAGAAAGTAATCGATAAAATCTTCACTAGTGAAACAATTTCAAGCCAAAGATTGATAGATGTTGCTTCATGTCCTGAAGAATTAAAAGAAGGTTGGAATGAGTTTTCTTTACCATTTGTTTTATGGACACCAATGAAGTTACCTGATGGTACATTCATCGGTGGAATGTGGATGAGTCGAGAAACGCCTTGGAAAGAAAATGAATTGCCGTTATTAAAGCGTCTAGGTGAAACCTACGGACATGCTCATGTTGCAATAACAAGTAAGCGCACCTTATATCATCGACCAAAATCTGTAACATTAGCCGCATGGATTATTATCGTTTTTCTTTTAATGGTCTTTACAAAACCAGTTAAATTATCTGCTTTAGCGCCTGCAGAAATAATTGCGATTGAACCGACTGTAGTAAGCTCAACGATGGACGGTGTTATATCAGATATAAAATTTTCTCCAAATTCTCGTGTTCTGGAAGGTGAAACATTATTTATATATGAAGATACAAATTTACGTAATGAACATAATGTGACTGAAAAAACATTAGCTGTTGCTGAAGCAGAATATCGTAGAGCTGCTCAAGGTTCATTTAAAGACGCAAAAAGTAAAGCACAGGCATCACTATTAAAAGCACAGACAGAACTACAGAAAAGTAAACTTGAGTTTGCGAAAGAGATGCTTGATAAAGTCACGGTCAAAGCCGAAAAAACAGGTTTGCTGATTTATTCTGATAAATCAGATTGGATAGGAAAGCCGATTCAGGTTGGCGAAAGAGTAATGGAAATTGCCGACACTGATAAAATACAATTGAAAGTGAGCTTGTCGATTGCAGACGCAATTGTCTTAAAAGAAGGGGCTGAAGTTGAAGTTTTTCTTGATTCTGATCCGTTGAATCCTATTGACGCCACTGTTGCTTCTACAAGCTATATGGCTGAGAAATATGATCAAGATACCCTTTCATACCGTGTTTATGCAAAATTTGATAATGCAGAGCAAGAAAATAATTTACGGATAGGTTTGCAGGGTACAGCGAAAATATATGGTGAGCGTGTGTCACTCTTTTTCTATTTATTTAGAAAACCTATCTCGTATGTACGCCAATTCCTAGGTATATGAACGAAGTTGCATCTGATGACTTTGATTTACCTGTTTTAAGAAACGATCTTCATCTTATCGAGGGCCCTGTTTCTCTTGATGGCTCACCAAGTTGGGTTATTGTTGATTCTGCGCGTAATAAATACTTTTCAATTGGTTGGTTAGCGTTTCAATTATTATCGAGATGGACGTTGGGCAAAGCAAGTTTATTAATTGAACGCTTGAAAATAGAGTCCGCACTTGATGTTGATAATGAAGAAATACAAGCGTTATTGGAATTTCTTTATGCGAATAGTTTAACACTTGATCCTGCTTCTGGTTCTAGTAGTGATTATTATGAACAGTATTTGGCCAGTAAGCCAAATTTCATAATGTGGTTAATTCATAATTATTTATTTATAAAAATCCCATTAGTCAAACCTACTCAATTTTTAAGGCGTACATTGGTTTATGTTGAACCTATGTTTTCAATCACGACTGTCAGTTTTATTGGTCTTCTTGGCTTAGTTGGGTTGTATATCGTAGGAAGGCAATGGGATAGTTTTACATCTACATTTTTATATTTCTTTAACTTACAAGGATTGATTTTTTATTTCATCTCCCTTGTCTTTATTAAAATATTACATGAATTAGCGCATGCTTACACAGCTGTTAGATACGGTTGCAAAGTCCCTACAATGGGAGTGGCGTTTTTGGTTATGTTTCCTATTTTATACACTGATACATCTGATACCTGGAAAATAAAATCCCCAAAAGAAAGAGTTCATGTTGGGGCTGCTGGTATGGCAATAGAGTTCTATGTTGCTTGCATAGCTACTTTTTGCTGGGTCTTCCTACCTGATGGTGTCTTGAAAAGTGCAGCATTTTTATTAGCTACAACTAGCTGGATTATGTCATTAGCAATAAATTTGAACTTCTTAATGCGATTTGATGGTTATTATATTTTGTCAGATTTATTAGGTATTCAAAATCTCCAAAAAAGAAGTTTTGACATAGGTAAGTGGCGTTTAACTGAATTGTTATTTGGCTTAGGATTGAAGCCGCCAGAAGCATTGCCGGCAAATATGATTAGAAAGCTTTATACGTATGCCTTTGCTGTTGCTATTTATCGCTTTTTTCTTTTTATTGGTATCGCATTATTAGTCTATTATATGTTTTTTAAAGTTTTAGGCGTTATATTATTTTTAATAGAAATTATTTGGTTCATTGTTTTACCCGTTATTAAACTTATGCAAGGTTGGTGGGAGATGAGAAGCAAAATTATAAGAAGTCGACGTTTTTACTTTACGGCGACAATTTTTTTATTGTTTATTATTACGCTTGTTTATCCATGGAATACTTCAATCAGTGTTCCAGCGGTTTATCATAGTCAAGAAAAGACTACCTTATATACGACATCACCAGGTTATATTGAAAATAACCTGATGCAGAAAGGTAGTAGTGTTAGAAAGGGTGATATTTTGCTTAAATTAACATCACCTGAATTAGAATTTGATATAGAAAGTACGCAAAAAGAAATTGATATTTTACGCTTACAAGCAAAACGTATTGCCGCTAGTTCAGAAGAGCTATCAAATATTCAAATAATCGTTCAACAATTGCAAGAAAAACGATCAAAACTGGAAGGTTTATATGAAAAACAAAACCAGTTTTTGATACGGGCGCCAATTGATGGTGTTATCTTTGATACGCAAGATTCATTACACAAAAACAGATGGATCAATCCATCATTACCACTTGCAACCATTGCTCAAACCGATAAACCCGTAATTGAAGGTGTGGTAACTGAAGAAGTATTAGCACGAATAGAAAAGTTAGCTCCAGCAAAATTTATTCCTGATAATCCACAATTAGATAGTATCTGGTCTTTTGTTTTAGATATTGAAATGGCTAATTTAAAAACACTTGAATTGCCAGCTCTTGCTTCAATATATGGCGGCAAAATTCCTGTTCACTTCAATGAAAATCAACAGCTTGTACCTGATAAGTCTGCATTTAAAGTCCGTTTTTCAGTTAGTGCTGTTGAAGATGTAAAGGTAGATCAAATTATCCGAGGCGTAGTTCATGTTCAAGGTGAAGCAGAAAGTTTTATTAAACGTTTTTATAAAGTGATTGTTTCTGTTCTTGTAAGAGAATCTGGCTTTTAGTTATTTTTTCTGAAGTTTATTTCATAAAATGGGATAGGCTTCATATCTTTCCTTTAATTTATGTGAATCGGATCACATCAAAATATTAGTTTTACCATATAGTTTAGTTAATGATATAACTAAATGTGAATTATATGAGTGCAAACCTGCTAAGTTTATCTTTCGTAATCATTGCCTTTGTTTTTACTTCAGCATGCAATACTACTCCTGATAAATATAATGATGTTGACGTAACACGTGTTGATGGAAAACCGGTAGATGTTTTATATATATTTGAAGATGGAAAAATGAAGTTTCGTTCTCGTTATCTTAATATAGAGGATGTTGTTATTTATGAAGATGGTAGGGGCGGTGAAAAAGCGGCAGTAAAAGTACGTGTGCCGAGGTATTCAGACTTTTATCGTGATTCAATTATTGTCGTTCGTGTTGAGAATGAAGCGGAAAAAACTGTTAACCATAACTAGTAAGTTATACCGGGTAGGGCACTTTGATTTTATCCGGTTAGTAAATGTTTTTCTGTATTTAAAACATTTTTTTTCTTTCCTTCAATGACAATGGCATCACCCTTTTCAAATAGAAATGATTCATTAAAAGATTCTATTATGTTTTTTCCTCTTCTCACTTTTATTAATGTTGTCTTTAGTTCTTCAAACTTAATATCATCTATTGATCTACCAACCGCATAACTATTGGGTAATAGTATTGCTGTATGCAAGTGTAAAGCGTACATTTCATTTAGGCCTAGAGATGTTTCACCACGGAAGTAGCCTCGCAATAATCGATACTCATCTTTTCTAGCCTGTTCAACAAACGCCATTGATTGATCAGTAGGGATACCCAAGTTTTGTAATACATGGATCGCCAACATCATGCTCGCTTCAAAGCTTTCTGGTACAACATTGCTTGCACCTACGTCGTGCAAAACATCCATATACTGTTCATCTTGACTACGAACAATAATAGCAACATCTTTATTGATCGAGCGCGCGCTGATAATGATATGTTCTGCAATATGAGCATCATCAAATGTAATTATTAATGCATTAGCTTTGGCAATTTCTGCTTTTTTCAATATTTCGGCATGCGTACTATCGCCGTAATAAACATTTTCTCCCGCCTCCCAGGCTTCCCTGACCAGACTTTGATCCATATCCAAAGCAACATATTGAATTTTCATTTCACGCAGGATGTTTGCCAAGTTCTGTCCTATACGACCAAAACCACAAATTAAAACATGGTTAGATAATGTTTCGCTGATTGCAGTGAGTTCTTTAGATGGAACATTTGCTCCGCTCTTGTAATGACCGCGAAATATTATTTCAGTTATTCTACTGTTGTAGCGAATCAAGACGGGTGTAATAAGCATACTTAATAACGTTGCAGCTATAATTGGTTGTGACTCCTGAAGCGTGATTAATTGATTGCTGATCGCGACAACCAATATGGCAAAACTGAATTCACCGGCTTGTCCTAGTAATAGGCCCGTTCTGAATGCAACGGGTAATTCATAGGAAAAAAGACGGGTTAAAATGACTATTACGGCTCCTTTACCAAGGATTAGCCCTGTTGTTAAAAGTCCTATCCAGAACCATTCCTGCACAATGATTGATGTATCCAGTTGTGCACCGACACTGATAAAAAACAATCCCATCAGCACGTCCCTAAAAGGCCTGATGTCTGTCTGTATTTGGTGTTTGTATTCTGTTTCGCTGAGCATCAGGCCGGCTAAAAAAGCGCCTAATGCAAGAGAAAGGCCTAACTGGTTTGTTAACCATGCAGCTGTTAGGGAAACTAACAGTGTTGCTAAAGTGAAAATTTCAGCAGAGTGTGTTCTTGCAACCAGGTGATAAAAAGGTCTTAAGAGCCAACGACCAACTTGAAACATAATAAATACAGCGAGTATTCCTTTTGTTAGCGCTATAAGCAAAGGTGTTAGTAAGGATTGGTCTGTTGTGGTACTCAAGATAGGAATAACAACAAGCAAAGGCACGACAGCAAGATCTTGGAAAAGCAAAATAGAGATAGCAAGTTGCCCATGTCGAGCTTGCATCTCGAGTTGGTCTGATAGTTGTTTGGCAACAATGGCTGTTGAAGAAAGCGCTAAAGCACCACCAACAACTAAAGCACCTTGCCATTCAATCCCTGTTAGCCAGGCAATAGTCCCTCCTGATAAAGTAGAGATGATTACCTGAATGCTACCTAGACCAAATACGGTTGATTTCATAGCAATTAATCTTGATAAAGAAAACTCAAGACCAATCATAAAGAGCAGAAAGACGACGCCAATTTCAGCAAGAAGCTGGATGTGGTCACCTTCGGGTAGCCAGCCAAGTGCATAGGGTCCAACCACCGTGCCCACTAACAGATAACCTAAAATAGGCGATAATTTAATGCGTTTTAAAATCCAGACAGCAAAGACAGATAATGCTAAT
>JBELBG010000071.1:0-6877 GCA_042095435.1 Thiotrichaceae bacterium
CACCTGTGGCTGAAGATCCCCTAGATTCAACTGCTGAAATTGCTATTGGTGATATTACAGATGAAAACGAAGTTTCCACTGTTGAAGAACCCGTTGCTCCTGCAGCAGCTCCTGTTCAGGAACCAGAGACCTTTGATGAACCTAAAAGTAAAACAGGTTTAATAATAGGTATCGCTGCAGCCGTTGTTACCATTATTGGCGCAGGCGCTTTCTTTGCCATGAGTGGCGGGGGAAAATCGGCACCTGAAACTGAACTAGTCGCTGAAGAAACAGAAGCTGTCATTGAAGAGGCAGAAATAACGGAAGCGGTTGAGGAAGTTGCAGCAGTAGAAGAAGAAACAACAGAAGCGGTTGAAGAAGTTGCTGCAGAACCCGCAAAAGCAGAAACAAAAGCAAGCTCTGATGAAAAGACATTTCAGGATAGCCTGAAATCAGGTGGTGAAGGCCCCGTTATGGTCTGGCTTCCTGCTGGTGAATTCACCATGGGCAGTAACAAGAAAGCAGAAGAAAGGCCCAAGCATACTGTTTCAATTGAAAAATTTGCAGTCAGTGAAAAAGAAATTACGATTGCTGAATACGCAGCGTATGCAAATGCGTCAGGCACAAAAGTTCCTAAGACTAAAGGCATGGGTGATAACTTCCCTGTCTTTAATGTTACCTGGGATGATGCCTATAACTACGTAAAATGGCTTTCCAAAGAAACGGGTGAAAAATACCGTTTATTAAGTGAAAGTGAATGGGAATATGCTGCATCAGGTGGCAAGAAGTCTTCATTCTGGTGGGGCTATAATATGGAACCTAACAAAGCGCATTGTTTCCTTGGCTGTAATCAGGAATTGAATACTAATATTCCGATGAAAGTCAGTAGTTTCGAAGCAAACCAATTTGGTTTATATGATACTGCCGGCAATGTCGCCGAGTGGGTTCACGATTGTTGGCATCCAAATTACAAATCAGCACCTACTGATGAAAGTGTTTGGGAAGGTGGCGATTGTACGCAACGCGTTGTACGTGGTGGCGGATTCATCAGTCCTGAACAATCTTTAAGAACAGCAGCACGTGATAAATTTAAATCGAATTCCAGCTACGAACATATAGGCATCCGTGTCGCAAGAGAAGATTAAGCAAAAATACTTAATCTTCTTTTTTATTGCGGTTGTTATCACTGTGACCTAGATCCATTTTTGGATCTACTCTATCGCGGATTAACTGCTTCAGTTCCTTTGATTCAGGAAATCGCCCTTCCTCTTTTCGTGAAAAAACTTCTTCGCCGTCTAATACCACAGTAAACACGCCACCTGTTGCAGGGACTAAAGCAAGTTCGCCAAGACTATCCGCAAACGTCATTAGCAATTCCTGAGCTATCCAGTTCGCCCTTAGAATGAACCGGCATTGTGTGCAGTAATGAATTTCAACTCTTGGTGAATTAATTTTTGCAACCATTTCTATTTTCGCACCTCTAAATAGCAAATCTCATCAATTGGAGGCGGAGTATGTCATCAATTATCAAAAGTACAGTACTTACTGTAGTGCTGTTATTACTTTATCCAGTAACTGCCTTGGCTGATGTTAAGATCATTGTGAACCCGCCTGCCTATAAGTATAACTCTTACGGTTATAAGCACTACTATCCAGACTCTTATTCTAATAAATATAATAAACACAGGAACGATAAGTACAAACATAAGAAACAGCGCTATAAAAAGAAAAAATTCAATAAATACGATTTCGCTCCTTATTCATACAGGAGCAATCAATATAACTATTCTCATGGTAATAATCGCTATAACAAGCATCACGATATATTACGTCCAAGTTATAGCCGGATTCATAACTACAACCCTTATGCACACAACTACAATAAGTATCAGCATCAAAAAGAAAAAGCGTATTGGCAAGGCTATAAAGATGGATACCAGCAGCAGAGGAAAAGCAATAGACTTGGGAAATAAGCTTTTACTTTCGTGTTTTTTATAATCTTTACTAATTTAGAGTAAACTAGAGGTACTTTAATTAATAAAAAAATAATAACGAATGAAAAGCTGGCAGGATAGTTTTAAAGCATTCCTACACCCTCGTGTTATTACCATGCTATTCTTTGGTTTGTCAGCTGGCATACCGCTTTTACTGATATTTTCTTCCTTAGGCCTTTGGTTGCGTGAAGCAGGTATTGAACGCGCAACAGTCACATTCTTTAGTTGGGCCGCATTAGGTTATTCATTCAAGTTTGTCTGGGCGCCATTAGTCGACTGCCTACCCCTTCCCTTTTTAACACGTAAGCTTGGCAGACGAAGAGCATGGATACTTGTTTCGCAACTTGCCATTATGACCTCAATATTACTTATGGCTTTCACTGATCCTGCCTCCGGATTAAGCCAATTAAAATTAATGGCGCTTGCAGCAGTGATGCTAGGTTTTTCTTCAGCGACTCAAGATATCGTCATTGATGCATACCGTATTGAATCAGCAGACCCAGACTTACAGGCTTTAATGTCATCAACTTATATTGCTGGTTATCGAATAGGCATGCTGGTTTCAGGCGCAGGCAGTTTGTTTATAGCCGGGTATCTTGGCTCAGAAATAGAAGCGTATAGATACAGCGCATGGCAAACAACGTATGCTTGTATGGCTTTAGTTATGCTTATTGGTGTTATAACAACACTTATTATTGACGAGCCTGAACGCAATCGAAATGCTGAAATAAAATATCCTACAAGTACTTACATTAAATTCTTCGCTATATTTGCACTCGCTGTAACCGGCTTTGTGATTTCTTTTGTTTTGACTTCTGAACTCGCTTCGACATGGAAAGAAGCTTTAAACAGTGTTCTTAACAATCATGCTATCTCAAACTTTTGCATTGAATTATTGAGACTAATAACAGGAGTGATCGTTGCTTTCTTATTAACTGCATTATCGATAAAAGTTAAGTTTGTAGAACAACAAGTGATTCAGGAAAGTTATGTTGCACCTGTGTTTGATTTTTTTCAACGCTATGGCCTTAAGCTGGCAATACTACTATTGGCCTTGATTTGCTTATATCGAATCTCTGATATTGTACTCGGCGTGATCGCCAATATATTTTTTCAAGAACTCGGCTACAGCAAAATTGAAATTGCATCCGTTGTTAAAACATTTGGTTTATTCATGACCATACTGGGTGGGTTTCTTGGCGGCATATTATCTGTAAGATTTGGTGTCATAAAAATACTGTTTGTTGGCGCCTTACTAACAGTCTTAACAAATTTATTATTCATGTTATTGGCAATAAGAGGATACGATATCAGCCTGCTCTATTTAGTTATTTCTGCTGATAATTTATCAGCGGGTTTAGCCAGCGCCGCATTTGTTGCTTTTCTTTCGCGTTTAACTAATATTTCTTTCACCGCAATGCAGTACGCTATATTTAGTTCATTAATGACGCTATTACCTAAGCTGATTGGTGGCTACTCCGGTTCTATTGTAGAAAACATCGGCTATAGCCAATTCTTTTTAATCGCATCATTAATGGGACTGCCAGTATTGTGGATCATCTATTTAGCAAATAAGCATTTAAAGTTTGAATAATTATCATGGGAATAGAAATAGAAAAAAAATATTTAACTGTTAATGATGATTGGCGTAAAAATGCCGGCGAAGGTATTTATATGGTTCAAGGTTATATGAGCAGTAATGAAAAAAGCTCTGTCCGCATCAGAATTAATGGCGACACAGCAAATCTAAATATCAAAAGCAAAAAAATAGGCATACAACGCAGTGAATATGATTACCCTATCCCTGTTGATGAAGCGAAAGAAATATTAAAAACATTATGCGATAGACCCTTTATTGAAAAAACGCGCTTTCATGTCATACACAAAGGCCATGAATGGGAAATAGATGTGTTTGCTGGCGAAAATGAAGGGCTTATTGTTGCGGAACTAGAGCTCGATTCAGTCGATGAGAAATATGTGCTACCCGACTGGGTTGGTGACGATGTTTCAAATGATCCGCGTTACTACAATGTCTGTCTGGTAACTCACCCTTTTAAGGATTGGCAATAAATACGTTGCATATCGCCTCAAATGCCCGTAAACCACGGTTATTTATTGCATTTCAGTGTGATATTCAGTGAATTTTGTTAGAATCCTTTTTTAGTTAGGCGCAATATAATAATTAAACAACACCAATTAATTTCGTTATTCTTAATACATGAGTGAATCCAATCACAATTCAGAAAACGTCCTTATCGACCGATTTAATCGCGTTGTCGATTACGTACGTATTTCTGTTACGGATCGTTGCGATTTTCGCTGTGTTTATTGTATGGACGATGAAATGCAATTCGTGCCACGTGCGCAATTACTAACGCTTGAAGAAATATCGAAAATTGCCCGGGCTTTTACTGAACTTGGCGTTAAAAAAATTCGCATAACAGGTGGCGAGCCGCTTGTTCGTCGCAATGTGACCAAACTATTCCATGACATTGGTCAATTACCCAATCTGCAGGAATTAGTTTTAACAACAAACGGTTCCCAACTGACAAAAATGTCTCAGGACTTGAAAGATGCTGGTGTAAAGCGAATCAATATCAGCCTTGATTCCCTCGATGCTGATAAATTTAAACGTATTACTCGCGTTGGTGAACTTGATAATGTGCTTGCAGGTATTGATTCAGCTCTCGCAACCGGCTTTGAAAAAATTAAAATCAATGCAGTAATTTTGAAAAACCGTAATGATGACGAGGTTATTGACCTTGTTCGTTATGCCAGTGAACGTGGCATGGATATAAGTTTTATCGAAGAGATGCCTTTGGGTGTTATCGGTGATCATGATCGTGCTGAAGCATATTATTCCAGTGATGAAATTAAGAAAGACCTCGAAGAAGTCTTCGAACTTGTTCCTACAACAGAAACAACCAATGGCCCTTCCAAATATTATAAGGTGACTGAAACAGGAACACGCGTCGGCTTTATTTCTCCACACAGTCATAACTTTTGTGATGACTGTAATCGTATGCGCCTCACTTGCGAAGGCCGTTTGTTATTATGTCTGGGACAAGAACACTCAGTTGACCTGCGTAAAACGCTTCGCGCTTACCCTGAAGATACTGAAAAATTAAAACAAGCGATTCGTGACTCCATGTTAATCAAACCCAAAGGCCATGAATTCGACTTAACGGAAAAACCAATTATATTCCGACATATGAACGTTACTGGAGGTTAGCCATGTCCAGTAATTATCGTCCGGAAATGACTAACGCCGGACTACCTGCAACCTGCTCTGTTTTAGCAACAGATGAATATCAAAACACTCGCGAACTGCATATCGCTGAAGAACGCCCTTTAACAATTTACATTGATAGTTACGAGATTGTCACCTTAATGACTTTAGGTACACAACCGGAGTTATTAGCACTCGGTTATATAAAGAATCAGGGACTTGTTAGTGACATAAAAGAAATAAAATCTGTTCAGGTTGATTGGGATGTGAATGCTGTTGCAGTGACCACTTTCAGTGAACGAGACGACTGGTCTGAAAAGCTTGGTCCTCGTATTGTCACAACAGGTTGTGGCCAAGGGACTGTTTTCGGGGACATTATGCAAAATCTTGATGAACTGGATATTCAAGCTTATGAATTAAAACAATCTAGCCTTTATGATTTGTTAAAGAATCTTAGTGCACAAAATGATGTTTATAAAAATGCAGGCGCTGTGCATGGCTGTTCTTTATGTCAGGATACTGCGTCTATTATTTTTATAGAAGATGTAGGACGACATAATGCTGTTGATGCTATAGCGGGAAAAATGTGGGTAGAAAATATTTCAGGCGACGATAAACTATTTTATACAACAGGCCGCCTGACATCCGAGATGGTTATTAAAGTCGCACAGATGCATATCCCTGTATTATTGTCTCGCTCCGGTATAACTCAAATGGGACTCAATCTCGCGCGTGATTTAAATATCACTTTGTTATCTCGTGCTAAAAACAAACACTTTCTCGTTTATAACGGCAAAGAAAACATTACGTTCGATGTTGAATTACCTGCAAAAGCGGAAGTCGCAAATGTCAAAAAAGATTAATAAAACTGATGTTACGGGGGTTATTCTCGCAGGTGGCCAAGCCCGTCGCATGCAAGGCAAAGATAAAGGCTTGGTTTTATTAAATAACAAACCCATGGTCGAATACGTTATTGAAAGTTTAAAACCACAAGTTGGTAAATTACTAATTAACGCTAATCGTAATCTGGAAAAATATTCAGCACATGGATTTGATATCGTTTCAGACGAACTCAGTGGTTATCACGGCCCACTAGCAGGCATGGCCAGCGCGTTAAATACAGTAACAACAGCTTATATGCTAACAGCGCCTTGTGATTCTCCTTTTATTGCGAATGATTTAGCTGAAAGGCTAATTAACGCACTGAAAACTGACGGCGCAGACATTAGTGTTGCGCATAATGGTGAGCGCATACAACCGGTCTTTTGTTTAATGAAAAAAGAATTGCTGTCTTCAATCAATGATTTTTTAAACAGCGGCGAAAGAAAAATAGACAAATGGTTTAATCAACATAAACTTGCTATTGCCGATTTTTCAGACAATTCGAAAACGTTTGATAATCTGAACACGATTGAAGACATTCAGTCGATTGAAACGCAATCATGAATTTAACTGAAATAAAAATACCTATCCTGGGCATTGCCGCCTACAGCGGCACTGGTAAAACAACACTGTTGGTCAACATTATTCCTCTATTAAAAGAACGAGGTTTTGAAGTTGGCGTTATTAAACATGCACATCATACTTTTGAAATAGATACGCCCGGCAAAGACAGTTACGAAATAAGAAAGGCCGGTGCTAATCAAATGTTGATAGGTTCTAAGCAACGCTGGGC
>JBELBG010000072.1:0-6876 GCA_042095435.1 Thiotrichaceae bacterium
AATCGGCATCATTTATTAAAAACAGAGCAGTTTTACTTATGTCTTCCATACTGCCGACTTTTTTCAGAGCAGTATGCTGCAATATTTCTTTTTTTGTTTCTATATTCATATTATCTGGCCATGTGATTGCACCGGGTGAAATAGCATTGACACGGACATTAGGAGCCAGTTCTTTAGCAAGCGACTGAGTCATCATGATTAAGCCTGATTTAGAAATACTATAAATAGAATGATCTTTTAGTGGTTTTTCGCCATGAATATCAGTAATGTTAATAATACAACCGTTATTTTTGCTTAAAAAACTTGCTGCATACCTGCAAAGAAATAACGGCGCTTTCAGGTTCACATTAATAATTTCATTCCAGTCTTGTTCAGATATTTGCCCGATGTTTGACGGATAATAAAGCGAAGCGTTATTGATTAGCACATCAAGACGGCTTTTAAATTGTAATGCATTCTTGATTAAGGATTCGTATGATCCCTGTTCTGTGAGGTTTGCCTGTAAGCTAATTGCCGAATCAGTTCGGCTGGAATTTAATTCATTTACCAATTCACTCGCTTCTTTTTCAGCTGTGTTGTGGTGAATAATAATATTCATTCCAGCTTGATGCAGTTGTTTTGCTATGGTGGCGCCAATACGTTTTGCAGCACCCGTTATTAATACCGTTTTATTATCCACAGTAATATTCGCTATAGATTATTTTAGGAGACATTGTGTTGTTGAATGATTCTAAAAACAGAATACCATGGGCGTATTATGACACAAGCGAAGCCATCGAATATTAATTCTTCTCTGCCGGTCCCCGAAAAAGAGGCATTGCTACAATGCGAAAAGGTTGTTGATCATGTTAAAAGGTTAATCAATAAACAGGGTGG
Organism: Thiotrichaceae bacterium; assembly: GCA_042095435.1. Lineage (GTDB taxonomy): Bacteria > Pseudomonadota > Gammaproteobacteria > Eutrophobiales > Eutrophobiaceae > UBA7359. The sequence continues at coordinate 877 of JBELBG010000072.1, forward strand.
TTCTATCGGTTTTGATGAATATATGGATGCGGCTTTATATGCACCCGGTTTGGGTTATTACAGTGCTGGTAGTCGTAAATTTGGTGCTGAAGGTGATTTTGTTACTGCTCCGGAAATTTCCCCCCTGTTTTCACAATGTCTGGCTTATCAATGCGCACAGGTTTTAGCTGAGCTTGGTTCAGGTTCTATTCTGGAATTAGGTGCGGGCACAGGTGTTATGGCGCGTGATTTATTACTGGAGTTGGAAAAACTGGATTTACTTCCCGAAAAGTATTTTATCCTTGAAGTTAGCGCTGATCTTAAACAACGCCAGCAGCAATTATTAAAACAATCAATCCCGCATCTTTTTGAATGCATAAGCTGGCTCGATGCATTACCTGAAAGTTCATTTGATGGTTTGATATTGGCAAATGAAATACTCGATGCGTTAGTAGTGAAACGCTTTAAAAAATTATCTGGTCAATTTAAGGAAATGAAAGTTGCGCTTGATGATGACGGCTTGATTTGGATAGAAGACGATGCGGGCGAAGAACTATTAAAACCATTAACACAATTAGAGAGCGAGTTGCCTGAGGTTTTTCCTGATGGGTATGTTTCCGAAATTAATATAAATACCATGCAGTGGCTAAGTGGTTTGGAAACTGTATTACAAAACGGCGTATTATTATTTATCGATTATGGTTACTCGAAACAAGAGTATTATCATCCATCAAGAAATGATGGCACATTATTATGCCATTATCGTCATCATCTGCATGCTGATCCGTTTTTTTATCCTGGTCTACAAGATATTACTACCTCGGTTAATTTTACTGATGTGGCAGAGTCTGCGCATAGTTTGGGCTTACATGTCAGCGGTTATACGAACCAGGCTTACTTTTTATTTGCCTGTGGGCTGGAAAAATTGTTGGGTGATATCGCAACGTTAGACACTAAGTCACATATAGAGGTAACTCAACAGGTGAAGAAACTGACTATGCCGGAAGAAATGGGTGAACGATTTAAAGTGATTGCATTAACGAAAGGTTTTAACCAAGGCCTAATAGGTTTTTCAGTCATGGATCAACGAGCTCGTTTATAAGTGAAAGTGATAGAATGAAGTGGATTAAATGGGAATTTATTTTATGTTCATTACTGATGCTGGCTGCCTGTAATAAAGAAATTGTTCGAGAAAATACACCGATAACTGAAAGTAATGCTGTTTCTCAAATAGCTAAGTCAGATATTGATAATGTACTGGATGTGCATATAAAACAATCGCAAGAGCTATTGCGTGAATTAATGGTCAAGCTTTATAAACGCAATCCACGTGAATTAAAAAAGTCAGAATTAAAATTAATTGAAGAACAATTAGTTCGGCTATTTGATCTTGAACATAGCTGGGACTTTCCTGAGTTACAGGGCAAGTATGATGCTGAATTGATAAAGCTTACTTTTAAAGAAGAGTATCAAGGCGATCGCGTTTTTGCTTTTGTTGCGGGACTAATGTCAATGATAATGAAATCCTATAATTATCAATCAGAGTTTTATCTATTTGATACAGTAGAGCCACAAAAGTTATATAATTGTGCCAGAAATATCGAGATAGCTGTGTGGAAACTCAGTCATAATGTCGATTCGAGCGGCGACCCCTTTCTTTATAGTAATTCTCTACCGAATGAAGGGGTGGTTAATCTGAGTTATGAAAGGTTGTTTGGTAAGTTAATTGCGACACAAGATAATATTACAACTATCATGGCGGACAAAAAGAATCGAACAGTGAAAACTGTTATCCAAAGAATGGCTACGGCAGTCTTCTTGCCAATCTAAAATATTATGGACATAACACAACTTATACTTTTAGCCCTTATACAAGGTATTACCGAGTTTCTACCTGTTTCCAGTTCGGCACATTTAATTCTCGTGCCACTATTAACCGAGTGGCAGGATCAAGGGTTGGCAATTGATGTTGCAGCACATTTTGGAAGTTTGTTTGCCGTGGTATTTTATTTTAGAAAAGACATTTCCCGCATATTATTCGCAGGAATAAATTCAGTTATAAAAAAAGATATTACTGATACGGATAGCAAGCTTTTCTGGTATCTGGTTATTGCCAGTACTCCTGTTTTAGCCTTAGGTTTTTTACTGCGCGATATTGTTTCAACTTATTTGCGTGATCCATTAATCATTGCCGCCGCATCAATCGTTTTTGGTTTGTTACTCTGGTATGCAGATGTTGCAGGCAAACGCCTACGACAAATTAACTCCATTAACTTAAAAGACGCCATTATTATTGGATTAGCTCAAGCAGTGGCACTAATACCCGGCACATCTCGTTCAGGCATTACTATGACTGCAGGGTTAATGTTGGGGTTGGACAGACAAAGCGCTGCTCGTTTTTCTTTTCTAATGGCGGCACCTATTATTTTAGCTGCTGGCTCTTATGAGTCATTAAAGTTAATACAGTCTAATGCTACAGTTGGTTTAAATAACTTCATCATTACAGCTCTTCTCTCAGCTTTAAGCGCATGGGTTTCAATTCATATCTTTTTAAAAGTTATTGATAAAATAGGCATGTTGCCTTTTGTTATTTATCGGGTCGTTTTAGGCTTGGTTTTAGTCTATATATTTATATAGTTAAAACAAAAAAAGAGGTTCCGTCTTAAGTCAGAATCGACAATAGTATTAATGAGTACAACTTATCGAGGGGAGTTTTATGGCTAAACTCTGCGTGTTAAATGACGGTATGTTTGAATTACTCCGAATAGGGGAAATTTAGGCAATCAAACTTTTGATATTCTGGATACGTTGTTTTTTGATTTCTTCTCCTAGTGCTTTTCCTTCAATCCCTTGTTCCTGCAAAGCTTTAGTTTCAACTTCATTTGCCGCGTTAAATGCACTCATGAAATACTCTGCTTGAAGGTATTCACAATCTTCAAAACTGGCGCGTCCCCGCGCATCTGCCTTGCAAGCAATTAAAAATTGGTGAAAACGTTCAGGCCGTCTAAACGCATCCAACTGTTCCAGCTTTTTTAATACAGTTGCAGGTTTCATTTCCTGTATGCGATGACAATCAAGGTGGTATTTAGAAACACATGAAGCGAGTTCTTTATATTTATTAGGAATTCGATAGCGTTCACATAATTTATTTATAATTTTTACTCCGCGTGCTGCATGGCCATGATGACTGGGTAATTCGTCTTTCGGTGTGGTTGCTTTGCCCAGATCATGTACTAATGTCGCGAAACGCACTGCAGGCTCGTCTGATAATCGCACTGCTTGATTCAGGCTCATGATAGTATGTAAGCCGGTATCAATTTCAGGATGATATTCTTTCGGTTGAGGGATACCAAACAAAGCTTCAATCTCAGGAAAAAGTTTTATTAATGCATCACAAGAGCGTAATACAAGAATAAAACGTGCTGGATACTTTCCTGTCAGCGCTTTTTCCAATTCTGTCCAGACGCGTTCAGGTACTAATGTTTCAAGCTCATCCGTTGCAGAAATTTCTTTTAATAATCGACTTGTCTCAGGTGCGATCTTAAAACCTAATGTTGCTGCAAAGCGTGCAATGCGCAATACGCGTAAAGGATCTTCAACAAAGGCACTGGAGACATGACGTAACAAGCCTTGTTTAATATCGGCTTGGCCATTATAAGGATCAATAAGTTTACCTGACTCATCTTCAGCGATAGCATTGATGGTTAAATCACGACGCTGTAAATCTTCTTCCAGGGTAACGTCGGGCGAAGTGTGAAAAGTAAAACCTTTATAGCCTTTACCTGATTTTCGTTCAGTACGGGCGAGCGCGTATTCTTCTTTTGTTTCAGGGTGCAAGAAAACAGGGAAGTCCTTACCAACCGCTTTAAAACCCTGTGACAGCATTTCTTCAGGCGTTGCACCAACAACAACCCAGTCTCGATCTTTAATCGGGATACCAAGTAGTTTATCTCGAACAGCACCACCAACCAGATATGTTTGCATATAATTTAATTAACTAATGAAAATAAAAACATCATGCCTTTGTTATTTCTGAACAACAATAGTTCAAGAAAGACAATGATTAATCAATATGTCGATTATCCGAAATTTTAATAGCAGTACAACTTAGATTAGCAATATTCCGATTATTTTTAATAGGAGTGATAAGTGAAACACGTTGATTGATAGGTTTGATTTTTTCACCTAAACGCCAGTCGTAGATATTTGCAAAGGAAATTACACGACGTACATATTTACGTGTTTCATTAAAAGGAATCAGTTCTATCCATACGTCTGGTTCAATACAACCTTTTTTAGGCAGCCACTTGTTAACACGGTGTGGTCCGGCATTGTAAGCCGCCGTTGCTAATGCCACATTGCCATTAAATTTATCCATCATCTGTTTCATGTAAGCTGTGCCGATAGGGATATTAGTTTCTGCCTGTTTTAATTTATAGGTTTTGAAGCCTTTCAAGCCAATACTTTTCGCTGTTTCCTTTCCTGTTCTTGGCATAACTTGCATTAAGCCTAAGGCGCCCGCGGGTGATTTAACATCTTCAATAAAAGCACTTTCAGCACGAGCGAGACCGTATACCCAACCGCGATCCAGCCCTCTCTTTTTCGCATATTTATCAAAAGTCTTTTCGAATAAAACAGGAAAACGCAATACTAAATTGTCATAAGCTTTAGCTCGATTCATGGCAAATATAGCGCGATCATGCCAGCCCCATTGTGTGACTAACGCTGCCGCCATTTGCATTTGATACGTTGTTAATCTGCTCTCAGCGTGATACCACTCACGTCTTGCGTTATAACCTTCACCAATTTTAAAGAACTCATAAGCACGTTTGATACCGGGTAAAGATTCGATGCGTGCAAATTCTTTTTTGTTTTCCGGTATTGGATAATGATTCATATGATAAGGCGCATTAATTCGGTCTGCTGCCATAAAACCATAGTAATCACGTTCTTTTGCCAGCGTTGCGAAGATTGCTTTTGCTTTTTCTGGCTCGCCAGTTTCTTCAAGTGAACGTGCATGCCAATAACGCCAACGCATATCGATATCAATATCATGCGGTTGTCCTGTGGTCCATTTTTTCAGGATAGGCCAGTCTTCATTTTTTAAAGCGGTGCGTAGGCGATAATGGAATACTTCGTCATTAACATGAAAATTATCAATCTGATCGAGTAACTTTGCTGCCAGTTTGCTTTTGTTTTTAGCTGCGCGAACCGCAAGCGTGCGTTCTATTTCAGCCGTTTCAGCCGATGTAAAGTTGTAGCTTTGTTGTAATGCTTCCAGTCGTTTGACAGCTTTGGCCGTATCTTGTCGTGCCAGACGTAAAATACCATGCGCCAAAACTTCCCTGCTTGTTACATTATCTTCCAGTTTAGGTTTGTTGGTATATTTATAAGGGTTTTTATGAATATTAACCCACATTTTTGCCAGATTTTTGTATTCGGGATTTAAGCGCTTTGATAAAAAGTTGGTCAGCCCGGTATTATTATTTTGCATAGCCAGACGAATGCGTTTCCATACCAATTCATTTGTTACCAGATCGCTTTTATATAAGCGTTCGAATGCCGGATCACACTGTGATGGCAAGGACTTTCCAGCTAACCAGATAGAACGTGTGTCTTCGAGGAAGAATACTTCATTATTTGTTTTCATTCTGGCCTGTAGGTGATAACACTGCATAGTCACATTCGAGCTTGGTAGATAGTTATCCATAAACGTTTGCCAATGTCCTCGTTTCGCTAATAGTTTCAACCAGGATGTACGTAAATACCCTGCTACGGGTAAATCACTATAGCGTCTCAGAAAATCAATCACTTCTTCATCTTTGACTTTCCAAAGATGTTTCAAAATATAGTTGTAACGTAAGTATGGGTAGAGTGGATAATCTTTTAAGGTATTGGCGATTTTGCCGAAGGTTTTATATTGCTTTGTGTCGAGTGCTTTTTTTGCAGAGAGGTAGTCTTTGCGTTGTTGTTCAAGCGATTTCGCATAAACAGGCGTGGTTACCAGTGCAGAAAACAGAA
>JBELBG010000073.1:0-6859 GCA_042095435.1 Thiotrichaceae bacterium
CCATATCAAACTCTAACAGTATTTGATGATCCACAAGTGCAATCTGAATTTGTAAGTAGTGATACAGAGCACAACAAGGAAGTAAAATTAATCATTGAAGGCATCATTTGCCCAGCCTGTACATGGCTAATTGAATCTCGGCTAACAAAATTACATGGCATTAAACAGGTCAGCTTAAATTATTCAACACAGCGTTGCCGAGTTGTTTGGCAAGAAGATGAAATCACCTTAAGTAAAATTCTCGAATCCATTTCGAAACTTGGTTATAGCGCATTGCCATATAACCATAAACAGCGCGAACTGCTTTATGAAAACGAAAGAAAGTCACAATTATTAAGACTGGGTATTGCCGGTTTGTTTGGTATGCAAGTGATGATGATTGCGATTGCTTTATACTTTGGCGATGCGTCAGGAATAGAGAATCAATATCGCATTTTCTTTAACTGGGTTAGTTTGCTTTTAACGTTACCGGTATTGTTATTTTCGGGAAAACCATTGTTCTTTGGTGCTTTGCGTGATTTAAGAAATAAACAACTCGGCATGGATGTGCCGATTACGCTGGGTTTAAGTATCGCCTTTTGTGGCAGCTTATGGTCAATCCTGCAACAAAATGGTCATGTTTACTTTGACTCGATTGTTATGTTTATCTTTTTTATTCTTGGCGGTCGTTATCTTGAGTTTATGAGTCGAAAAAAAACCACGGCCTACCTTGATAAGACAACCTCAATACTGCCACCTTATGCCACGCGTATAAATAATAATGATGAACAGGATGTGATTAAACTCAGTCAAATTGTTGTATCTGATCATGTGCTGGTCAAACCGGGTGAAGTCATCCCGATTGATGGTGTTATTTATCAAGGGCTTTCGTCTGTTGATGAATCAATAATAACAGGCGAAAGCCTACCGATTGAAAAGAAAGTCGGTTCAAAAGTCATTGGTGGTAGTACGAATAATGAATCGCCCTTATATATCAGGGTCGAAAGTATTGGTGAAAAAACACTGCTGTCCAATATTGCCCGTATTATAGATAAGGCCAGTCGTAATAAACCTGCGACCATACTATTAGCAAACAAAATCGTTTCTATTTTTATAGCGTTTGTAATATTTATAGCATTTATTGTTGGCTATTACTGGTATAGCGTTGATCAAGCCGAGTGGCTGACTATTACAATCTCAGTATTAGTTGTCAGTTGTCCTTGTGCATTATCGCTTGCCACACCAACAGCATTATCATCAGCCGCTACAGTATTAATGCAAAATGGCGTTGCGTTATTAAATAATGATTCGATTGAGAAAATCTCAAAATCAAATTGTTTTGTCTTCGATAAAACAGGAACACTAACTAAAGGAAAACTGAAGTTAGAACATGTAAAAGTCTTTAATGAAGACTTTAGTGAAGAAAAAGTATTGAAAATTGCATCAGCACTTGAATCCGCTTCAGAGCACCCATTAGCAAAAGCAATTTGTAATGCGGCTAATAACGGCAAACCTTGTGAAGTTACAAATATCAAAAATTTCCCAGGACAAGGCATCAGTGGATTTATTGATGAAGCATGGTTTATAGGAACAGAACCGTTTGTTAAAGCTAATATTTCAGAAAATTATTTCAAAGAAAATAGTTCAGATCTGTCTTTAAGAAAAGTTTATTTGGCGAATACTGATACTGTCATCGCCATTTTATATTTTACTGATGAATTACGTAAGGAAAGCGCTGATTTAATCAAATATTTAACAGAGCAAAAGAAGAAAATTATTTTAATGAGTGGCGACCACCACTCTATTGTCAAACAGCTTGCTGATACACTTGGCATCAATAAATTTGAAGCTCCACTCAGGCCTGAAAATAAACATGAAAACATCAGTAAATTACAAAAAGATGGTTTTCATGTTTGTATGATTGGTGACGGCATTAATGATGCCCCAGCATTCGCACAGTCCGATGTCGCAATAGCAATGACTGAAGCCAGTGATATCACTAAACTTAATGCCGACATGTTACTTTTAAATAATAATATTGGCACACTTAAAACCATGTTACAAATAGCCGGGAAAACAAACCGAACAGTGAATATAAATTTCGCCTGGGCATTAACGTATAACCTAACAGCATTACCTTTTGCGATGCTGGGTTATATTACGCCCTGGATGGCAGCATTGGGCATGTCCTTAAGCTCATTGATTGTTGTGATTAATGCCAGCAAAATAATATCAACAGATTATTCCTAAGGTTGCTGTAATGGAAATTGTTTTTTTATTAATTATTGTTTCAATATTTTTTATTGCGCTATTAGCAGGCGCACTTTATTGGGCAATAAAATCCGGACAGTTTGATGACATGGAAGGACACGGACATGAAATCCTGATGGATGATGAGAATGTTAAACCCGATAAACAGGAAGAGTCGACTAATTAATGTCAATGATGCATATCGGCTGAATGTCCGACTTGCTCAACTTGGTGTTGATGCCCTTCATGACTTTCTTGCATCAAGGTCATAGACAACGGTATAGCAACAGCAATTAAAATAAGCATTGTCGCAGTAAACCATCTTAATTGTTTGTGTTGTCGAAACTGGTTTAAGTACTCAATAAAATAACCTGCTGAAATCATGGTAGGTAATGTGCCTAGACCAAAGCACAACATAATAAGCATACCATTCAAAGCTGAACCTGTTGTTAGACTGAACAACAATGCTGAATAAACAATACCGCAAGGTAACCAGCCCCAAACCATACCAAACAGAAACGCTTTTATAAAATTATCAACAGGTAATAAACCTTTTGCCAACGGCTGAGCACGTTTCCATAGAGTCATACCGATGCTTTCAAGTCGCATTGATAGCTGAAATATGCCCAGGATATTTAAAGCAATACTAATCAAGATAATGGATGCTAGAAGTTGTAAAACGAAATGAATATTGAATTGCGCCAGTAATTCAGTCAGCGCTAAACCAAACAACCCCATTAACAGACCCGCAATCGTATAACTAATGATGCGACCAAAATTATATGCAAAACTATTTTTAAGTATTATTTTCTTCGGTTTATTGATTTCTTTAGTGTCAGAAGTAACTAACATCAGACTGGAAATAAAACCACCACACATGCCAACACAATGCAAAGAACTAAAAAGCCCCAGATTAAAAGCAATAATAAGATTAATAATCATGAAGAAATTTGTAACACAATAACATTGTGTTTTTATGAACTACATCAGGCAACAGAATTTTTTTTCTTATCAGAAAACCCTTCACACATAGATCGCAAAGTATCAATATCTTCCAGGAAAACTGTTTTCTTATCTATTTTAATCAATCCGTTTTTCTGAAACTTCGTAAATAGTCGACTTACTGTTTCAATGGTTAAACCAAGATAGTTACCTATATCTTGCCGTGACATCGGTAGATTATATTCTATTGCTGAATAACCCAGGTTCTTAAATCGCGTAGAAAGGCTAATAATAAATGTTGCCAGCCGTTCTTCAGCACTACGTTTATTTATAGTAAGTAATAATTTATTTTCTTTTGACAATTCGCGACTCATCAAACGAAATATTTGATCCTGAAGCCCAGGTATATTGGCACTGATTTCATTTATTTTTTCATAAGGAATCGAACAAACCGTTGTTGTTTCAAGAGTGATAGCAGAGAAACTGTGTTTATGATGCTCTACCGCATCAAAGCCCAAAATTTCTCCTGGAAAATAGAAGCCAATAATTTGTTCTTCTCCAGACTCATTCGAGTCATAAAGCTTGACTGAACCAGAGCGCACTGCATAGAAGGACTGGAAATCATCGTTCGTACGAAAAATATGTTGGCCTTTTTGCATTGGCCTTGAACCTTTTACAACATGATCCAGTTTTTCCATGTTTTCAGCATTTAAACCCCGGGGAAGACAAAGTTCCTGTAAGTTACAATTTGAGCATGTAACTTTGATCTTGGAAAAATCAATGACGGAGTCTGGTGAAGTCATGTCTGTTTTTATTATTTATTCTTTATAGTCTTATTCTAGTTTTTATTGAGATAGTTACAAGGCAATGTTTTCGATATTTATTCACGAAAAGCACTAATTCTGTAATATTTTACTGTATCTTGTCAGCACCATGTGGACTAAATTGCTTAAGAGATAGTTTTCGTTCACCCTTACTCAACAAGAGATAACGATCAACTAAACAATAGGAGGTAAAAAACCAAAGTTGTTGATATGCATGGCGCGCCCGGAGGGACTCGAACCCCCAACCCTCGGGTTCGAAGCCCGATACTCTATCCAGTTGAGCTACAGGCGCCTTTTGATTGCCTGAAGTAATTAGTAAATACTATTAATGCTAAGAATGTTGCTGACAGGTATCTGTATTATATCACTCTTTCTTGTTATGGACATAAGCTTTAATTTCAACAACGATACAAGTAAGTTTATGATTTTATAAGACTTCTAATTTAAACTTATATTGATCTTAATCAATATTGTCGGCACAAATTAAGCTATAGTTATTATAAAAAATAATGAGGCGGCTGAACATGAGAATAAGAATATTATTTATCGCAGTTTTTCTAATTTTATATATTAATTCAGCTGTCGCTAAATCAGCTGATGAAGTTGTTTATGAAACAACTTGGGAAGTTTTAAATCAACTTGAACTCAATGAAGAGCGACTAAAAGCCGAGCCTGAATATATACAAACAATTGTGCGGGATTTAATCGTACCACATATGGATTTTGTTACGATGTCTGCTATTACTTTAGGTAGTTCCTGGAAGAAGCTGAATAAAGATGAACAAAGTTGTTTCAGCATATCTTTTAAAAACTTACTTATTGAACGCTATGCTTATATTCTTTTAAGTTACCGAAACCAGAATATTCATTATCAGTCTGCTGAACCTATTGGTGAGAAGGGATATGTTTCAATCAGACAAACTCTGACTCGCCCGGAAGTTAAACCCTTAATACTTGAATACCCAATGCGACCTGATAATGATACGTGGAAGGTTGTCGATCTTGTTGTTGATAGTGTTAGTTTACTTAGAAACTACCGAAAGATGTTCGACCAAGAAATTAAAAGTTCTGGCTTTCCTGAATTTATTAAAACACATCAGAACTGTCATTAAATAAAGTCACCCTAAAATATACAGGGATAATAATACCTGTGAATCTATCAGCGATTTACAAGAAACGTATACTTGATAACCCTGTCAGGGTGCTCCTTGTTTTTTTATGTCTGTCTTTAATTGCAGCTTATTACTCTCCGGACTTTGAACTTGATGCTTCCGGTGAGTCTTTAATTCTGGAAAATGATCAAAGCCTGAATTATTACCGTGAAATAAGTCAGAAATATAAATCTGATGATTTCATTATTATTACCTTTCAACCTAAAACAGATATATTAAGTGAAGATTCACTGAATGCGATTCGTGCGATGCGCGATGACCTGTTAAAAATTGAAAGCATCAAATCAGTCAGTTCGATATTGGATGTCCCCGTTATATACGAATCAGGCTTATCTATATCGGAACTTACGCAAGGCTTGCCTTCGATAGATTCCGGCAACGTAAGTAAGGAATTGGCATTTAAAGAATTTAAATCCAACCCTCTTTATAGTGAACTATTAACAAACCAGAATTTTAGCATCACCGCCTTACAGGCTTTATTTAAACGAGACCTGGAATACGATTCATTATTAAACCGGCGTCAAATATTACAATCAAAGCAAGATGAATTAACAAAAGAAGAAAACACTGAGGTTGAACAATTAAATCATAAGATAAAACAGAAAAACAAATTACTGACAGCACAACGTGAACTGGATATAAAAGAAACAAGAAAAATAATTGAAAGACAGCGGCAACACGGTAAGCTTTTTCTGGGTGGCATTCCTATGATTACGGTTGATATGATTCAGTTCATACAACATGATTTGATTGTGTTTGGCAGTGGTGTATTTATTTTTTTACTCATCATCCTGACATTGTTCTTTCATAAACCGCGCTGGGTCATGTTACCCATGTTAATTTGCGGGATAACGGGTTTATTGACCATTGGCTTCATGGCTTATGCAGGTTGGGCGATAACAGTAATCTCTTCCAACTTCTTGTCTATTTTATTAATCATAACTTTATCCATAACCATACATCTGATTGTTCGTTATCGGGATTTGCAGCTTCAACATCCTGAAACGCATCATAATGAACTGGTTCAGCTGACGATGTCTTCAATGGCTCAACCGTGTTTCTTTACAGTTCTAACAACAGCCGTCGCATTTATATCGCTAGTCGTCAGTGAAATTCGTCCAATAATCGATTTTGGTTGGACGATGGTGCTCGGTCTAGCCGTCGCGTTTATTGTCAGTTTTACGGTCATGCCTGCTGTATTATCGTTGCTTGATGATGTTGCTTTACCAAAGCAAAAAGATACAACAAAAAGGATAACCCTGGGTTTAGCAAAGCTGGTTCACCAATCACCTCTAACTATTATCCTTATTTCTCTAGTACTCATTCTTTCTATAGGTTTTGGTGCTTCCAAACTTGAAGTAGAAAACCGTTTTATTAATAACTTTAAATCAGACACTGAAATCTATCAGGGTTTGAAAGTTATCGATAATGAATTGGGCGGCACCATGCCACTCGAAATCATTATTGATCCGGACACGAATTTCCTGGCGATGGCAAAAGAACTGGATGAAGAAACGAATGAACTTGATGCACTTTTCTTCGATGAAGCAGAAGACGAAGTCAAACCCGTTTACTGGCTTAATCCAACTATGCTTGATAAAGCGCGGCAGGTTCAACAACACCTGGAATCTTATCCCGTTATTGGCAAAGTTATTTCTATCGTCACTTCAATCAATATTATTGAAAAGTTAA